>JAICUM010000365.1 GCA_025935855.1 Pirellulales bacterium
CCGAGGGAACCGCGTTTCCGGGCGACGAGGTGCGCGAGTTCAAGCCCCGGGCGTTCAAAGCGGCGCAGCGGGCGGGCAGCGAGATGATTCCGATGGGCATCGCCTATGGCGATCCGACGGCGTATTACACGACGGAATCGTTCATGGCCCACATGAAGCGCATTGCCTGCCTGAAACGGCTGCGCGTGGCCGTGGAAATTGGCGAGCCGCTGGTGGTCGATCGGGAGTCGCCGGTGGAGCTAAAGGATCATGCGCGGGAACGCGTGGAGGAGCTGGTGATGCGGGCGCGGAGCCGGCTGGAAGGGCGGCCGGTGATGCAACCGACGCCATCCCTGGCGGGGGGGTGAGGAGGTGGCGTCGCCATTTGCATTCAGCGCCAGCATGCTGGCAAATGGTAAATCTCCCGCATAGCGCGGAGCAAGCTCCACGGCTAAATGAGCGGAAGCAGGTCGAAAACGGCCGATTTTTGCTGATATTGACGAGCCGACGCTAGAATCCCTACGATTCCGACGCGGTGGATGCTGCCGTGTGAGTTGCATGAACCGGCCACGTTTCGCCGGCGTACAAGAGGCGGCAGAACCGCTTTGGGCGTTTCGATCGCGGCGACCCTGCGAGCGTTGTGGCGAAAAGACAACGCTGGTCGGGCGAAGCGGCCGGCAACATTGAACACGCACGCTCGACCGAACCATCCGCTACAACGCTCGCTGACGCGGCGATCCGACGTTCCAAGAATTTTTTCGATGGCCGAACGGTTCGGCGTCGATGTTCACAGTGCCGAGAGTGAATGACTCATTGCGACTTATCAAGCGATCATGTCCCGAGCTCGGCGCCGATGGAAATGATCGAACCCATTCAAGCGTTTCCGCGTTAAGCGATTCCCGACAGATCCAGAGCTGACTAATCGTTAGGAACTTCTTATGCAAATCTACGGCCCCTCCCAACTGCACGGTCCGCAACGTCTGCAAGGCCCGCACTGGAACCGCGCAGCATCGCCGGCGCAAGGCACGCAGGGCGCCGACGAGGTGAACATCTCGGCGGCGGCCGAAGCGGCGATTGGCGGCGGCGACGGCGACTTCCGCGCGGACCTGGTGGCTCGCGTTCGCAATCAGATTGCGCAAGGCACGTACGAGACGCCGGACAAGATGGCGATGGCGATCGACAGTATGCTCGATGAGATTGGCTAAGCCGTCGGGACGTCGAACGCGTCGCGTCCAAGAATTCAAGAAGCCGCCGGTCAATGATCGGCGGTTTTTTGTTGCGCGTCGTTCGCCGGAAAAACGGCCCCGGGTGGCGGCATCTTGAGACTGGAGCCGCAGCAGCGTAGAATCAATAAGCCGCCGGCCGGTTTAGGTTAGAGACGATTCCCCCGAGATTTGGCGGTTCTCCTCCGAAATTCTCTGTCTCAATTAATTTTTGCGCCTGCTTTTTGAGACTAAGCCACGTCATACAGCTGTTAAAGGCTTCGCCTGTGATGGATGTCGAATTTGGATTAGGGGTGGTGCAGGTTGCCAGCTCGCCGCAGGAGCGATTTTCGGAGTACCTGCAGAGCCGCGGGAAGCGGATTACTCAGCAGCGGCGAGCTCTGGTGGAGCACGTCTTCAGACGACATTCCCACTTCGATGCGGACGAGCTAATTGCCAACGTCGCGCACCTCGACCTGGGCGGGAAGGTAAGCCGGCCGACGGTGTACCGCACCCTAAACGAGCTGGTCGAGGCGGGACTCTTGCGGCGGATGAGCCTGGGCGGCCGCAGCGTGTATGAGCACGACTATGGCTACCCGCAACACGACCATTTGCACTGCACGGTGTGCGACCGGCTGATCGAATTTCAGAGCGATGAACTACAACTGCTTCGCGACGCGGTGGCGCGGGAGCACCGCTTTCGCGTGACGGGGCACCGGCTGATCGTGACCGGCGTATGCCATGAGTGCAGCACGAAACGGCACCGGCGGCAGAGCCCGCTGGATCTCGTCTAAACGAGTTTAGACTCGCGGCGAATCGGAGAGATTGGTTGCCTTCAAACCGCTTTTGTAGCGCTCGCGAATTGGTTCCACGACTTCTTCGATAAACTCGTCCACCTGCTCGGCGCTGCGGCCGGTGAGTTGGCGCGGATCGATGACGGCATTTAAGTCTACGCCGGCGAATGCTTTGTCGGCGGCGAGGCGTTCAAGCAGGTCGTTCGACCGGCCGTGCTGTTTTACTTCGGCCGCGGCGGCCTGGCTGTGAACGCGGATGCGTTCGTGCAGCTCCTGGCGGTCGCCGCCGGCGGCGACGGCGGCCATGAGGATGTTTTCGGTAGCCATGAAGGGCAGTTCTTCGCGGAGGTTCTTGGCGATTACCTCGGGATAGACGACCAGGCCTTCGGTGACGTTGCGATACAGAAGCAGCACCGCGTCGGTCGCCAGGAACGCCTGCGGGAGCACCAGGCGGCGGTTGGCGCTGTCGTCCAGCGTCCGCTCCATCCATTGCGTGGCATGGGTCGCGGGCGGGCTGGTTTGCAGGCTCATCACGAATCGCGCCAAGCCGCAGATGCGCTCGCACCGCATGGGGTTTCGCTTGTAGGCCATCGCCGAGGAGCCGATCTGCTGCTTCTCGAAGGGTTCTTCGATTTCCTTGCGGTGGGCAAGGATGCGCAGGTCGGTTCCCGCCTTGTGGGCTGAGGCAGCAATGCCGGCGAGGACATCGACAACTTGGGCATCGACTTTTCGCGAGTAAGTCTGGCCGGTCACGGCATAGGTGGAATCGAAGCCCATTTTTTGGGCCACCAGCTCTTCGAGCTTTCGCACTTTGACGTGATCGCCGTTGAACAGGTGCAGGAAGCTGGCCTGTGTGCCGGTGGTGCCCTTGGTGCTGCGCGCCTTGAGCTGGGCCAGACGATGTTCGACTTCCGCCAAATCGAGCGCGAGATCGTAGGCCCAAAGCGTGGCTCGCTTGCCGACGGTGGTGGGCTGAGCTGGCTGCAAGTGGGTGAAGCCGAGCGTCGGAAGGTCGCGATACTGCTGGGCGAAGTTGGCGAGCGCATCAATGGTCATCGCCAGCCGTCTGGCAATGAGGTTGAGCGACTCGCGAAACAGCAGCAGGTCGGTGTTGCAGTTGACGTACTGGCTCGTCGCCCCGAGGTGAATGATAGGCCGGGCCGTGGGACACTGGTCGCCGTAGGCATGGACATGGGCCATCACGTCATGCCGCAGCTCGCGCTCGTAGCGGTCGGCGGCGGCGAAGTCGATGTCGTGAATCTGGGCGCGGAGCTCGTCGATCTGCTGCTGTGTGATCGGCAGCCCCAGTTCGGCTTCCGCTTCAGCGAGCCATACCCACAATTGCCGCCAGGTGCTGTGCTTCCGCTGCGCGCTCCACAGCTCGCTCATTTCAGCGGATGCGTAACGCGTTTCGAGGGGGTTTTCGTATCGATCGTGGGGCATACAGAAGTTTTTTTCACAGAAGGTCGGAAAGGACACAAAGGAAAAAAGCAAGGAACACTAATAACCACTAATGATCACGAGTCCTATTAGAGAAGATTAGTGCTTATTAGTGTTCCGAACATCTTTCTTCTTTCCTTTGCGAACTTTGCGACCTTCTGTAGACTTTTTTTACATGTTGGTCAAATCGTCTTCGCCGCCGCTGCCGACGAGTTGGTCGAGGGCCGTGGCGATGGCTTTGACGTGCTCGGGCGGCGGGTCTTTTCGTAGATATACGCGGCACATGCGGTGGGCGACCGGGAGCTGCCGGAAGAGTTGGTCGTCGTCCAGTCGCCGCGTGGCGCCACCTGCGGTGTAGAGGAAGTTCTGCCCGGCGGTCGCTTTGCCTTCATGCGGGCGGTAGATGTGCCGCGGCAGGTCGATTTGCATCTCGACGTCTCGCAGCTCGTGGGGCAAGGCGCGCCGGATCGCCTGTTCGACCATTGCCGCGTCGCTGAAGATGCTCGTCTGCTCGGCGTCGGCGGCGCCGAAGGTGAGGTTTCGTTCGTAAACGGCGTCCCAGTCAACTTGCCGCCGCAGGAGCCGCCGCCAGCGTTCGCCCAGGTCGCGTTGGCGCAGGTCGCCCAACTTGTGCCAATGGGCGACATCCACCAGGAGCGACCATTCGGTAAATTGTTGGTAGTCGGCTAAGTGATCCAGCGGATTGCCTGGAAACAGCAACTCACGGCTATCGCGGAAGAGCCCTTCGAGCGTTTTGTCGATGGCCCGCACGGTGCGGTGGAAATACACAGCGCGAAACAACTCGCTCTTGGTTTGCATGAACCGCAAGAGGGCGTTCAAGCCGCGGTGGTGGATCGTCAGGCCGCGCTCGCTGAAGAAGCTGTATCTCAGCAGCCGGTCGAGATCGTAGGCTCGGCTGCTGTAGCCGGACATGAAGGCGTCGCGCAACACGAAATCCATGTTGTCTACGGTGTACAAGCCGCAGAACAAGCTCCGCAGCAGGCCGAGCCAGCGGGGCTGGGCGTGCTGGTCCTGTTCGGTCGGCCGGGTGATCAGCCAGGCAATTTGCTCGGGATCGATCTGCTCGCCGGCGGCCAGCTCGCTGTTCGGGCAGCGGCGAATCCGGCACAGCAGGTCGCCCAGCTCCTCCCGGATGATGACCGCGCCAAGCTTCTCATGGTTCAGTCGAGAGCCGTCGCGCGCCTTGTGATGCGTTAGAAAATGGGCGTCGAAAAAGTGGCCGAACGGCCCGTGACCGACATCGTGCAGTAGCGCCGCCAATCTCATCGTACACTCGACGAACCCCCGGCTGGGCGTGTCGGGGCACACTTCCTTCAAACTGGCGTAGAGGGCGGCCACGGCTCGGCTGGCCATGTGCATCGTGCCGACGACGTGCTGAAACCGCGTGTGCTCGGCCGAGGGGTACACCCACCAGGCGGTTTGAAGCTGATGAATTTGCCGCAGCCGTTGCAGCCACGGATGATCAAGCAGGGTGCGCTCGGCAACTTCGCCGGCGTCGACCACCGACACGAACGGGATGTACCCGTGGATCGGGTCGTGGCACAAGCTTTCGCGCTGGATGTGCTGCATGGGGCCATTGTGCCCATCGTGGGCGGACGACGCAAACGGCAACAAGGCTGTCTTTGGAATCGCGAGGTCGTCGCCTATATTCGTAGGGATTCAGGGACCGCGCAGGGAGCGTTCTATGTCCACCGCCGCCGTGACTTCATC
>JAICUM010000543.1 GCA_025935855.1 Pirellulales bacterium
ACCGGCATGGCCGACCTGCAGCGCGGCCGCGGCGCCACGCAAATCGCCCGCAGTTTGGTCTACGTCGCCGAAGCCACCAGCGGCCGCGTCGCGGCCTACGCCGTTCCCTACAACTCGACTCTGCTCGCCGCCGGCGCCCCGCAGACAGGCGGCTTTATTCGAATCGCCCAAGGCTCCTTCCGCGACGCCTTTGTCAGGGATCAGTAACAAGCCATGCAGATTCTGGTGAACGGCAAACCGCGGCACGTCCACGACGACGCCACGGTCGCCGAGCTGCTAACCTCGCTGGAGCTCGACGCGCGGCAAGTCGCCGTCGAAATCAATCTCGAACTCGCGCCGCGCGGCGAGCACCCATCGCGAACCCTCGCCCCGGGCGACCGGGTTGAAGTCGTCACGCTCGTCGGCGGCGGCTAAGCCACGAGCTTCAGATCATTCCCTGCGGTCAAAACGGATCAACGATGCAACTCGACGAAGCCATTGAGGACACGCTCGCCATCGGCAATCACGCCCTGCGCAGCCGCCTGATCGTCGGCACCGGCAAATACGCCGGCTACGACGTGATGGCCGAAGCGCTGGAACGCTCGGGGACCGACTGCATCACCGTGGCCGTGCGCCGCGAACGCCTGATCGACGCCGCCGGCAACAACCTGCTCGACTTCATCGACACCAGCCGCTACACATTGCTGCCCAACACCGCCGGCTGCTATAGCGCCGACGACGCGGTGCGCGTCGCCCGCTTGGGCCGCGAAATCCTACTCGGCCTCGAAAATCCCGGCGCCGATTGGGTGAAGCTCGAAGTCCTCGCCGACAAGAAAACGCTGCTGCCCGACCCCGTCGCCACGATCGAAGCCACCGAGCGCCTCGTCGCCGAAGGCTTCCACGTGCTGTGCTATTCCACCGACGATCCCGTCGTCGCCCGCCGCCTCAAAGAGGCCGGGGCCGCGAGCGTCATGCCCGCCGGCAGCCCCATCGGCTCGGGCCAGGGCATCCTGAACCCGAACAACATCCGCATCTGTCTGGAGTATCTGAAGGACGGCGACCCCGACTACCCCGTCATCGTCGACGCCGGCGTCGGCGCCGCCAGCGACGTGACCATCGCCATGGAACTCGGAGTCGACGGCGTCCTCCTCAACACCGGCATCGCCCACGCCAAAGACCCCCTACGAATGGCCGACGCCATGCGCCACGCCATCGAAGCAGGCCGCTTGTCCTACCTGTCAGGTAGAATACCTAAGAAGCTGTACGCCACCGCCAGCAGCCCGACTGAAGGAACCATCACGAGTTTTCCGAGCTAAGTGCGATGCTTTCTAACCTCACTGAGATCACCTACGACGTCCAACTGCAACCCGGCGAAGTGCTTTCGCTTCCCAAGGACGCTGAAAAGGTCGTCGGCCCCGGGCACTGGATCCTCTCCATCCGGCCAGCCTCTTCGGAGGGGCCTGCCAACCAGGTTCGCGACCACGCCCCATTCTTGAATAGCTACGCGCCCGAGGACGAAGGGTTGTACGATGACTATTCGGCCGGGTGAGTTTTGGCTTGCCAATATCGCGTTTACAAACTCCATCGCGTCGAAGAAGCGGCCGGTGTTAGTCTTGTGGTTGGATGGCTCGGATTTTGTTGCCGCCGCCGTGACATCGGCTAGACCTCGATCATCGTTCGATGTGGCGCTCACTGACTGGAAGCCGTCCGGACTGCGTCTGCCTTCGACCGTTCGGCTCTCGCGGCTCGATTGCCTTGAACATTCGCTGTTAATCGCGAGGCTTGGCGCGATTTCCACAGCCGATGCCGAGCGCGTCAAGCGGGCCTGGGACCAGCACATTAAACTTCAGTTCTAGAACGTAAGCCGCGAGCAACCATTCTGCCGTCAAACGCTCCACTGAAATCCTGAAAACAATGGATCTCTCCGCCGCCGACATTCTTGGACCGGAAGGCTCCATCGCCCGGCGGCTGGAGCACTACGAGCTGCGCCCCCAGCAGCTCGAAATGGCCGAGGCGGTCTCGCAAGCCATCGCCGCCAAACGCCATCTCTGCGTCGAAGCCGGCACCGGCGTCGGCAAAAGCTTCGCCTACCTCGCGCCCGCGATTCTCGCCGCCACGGACCCCGCGCTCGAAAAGCCGCCACGCGTCGTCATCTCCACGCACACCATCAGCCTGCAAGAGCAGCTCATCCGCAAGGACCTGCCGCTGCTCAACAGCGTCATCCCGCGCGAATTCTCCGCCGTCCTCGTCAAGGGCCGCCGCAACTACGTCTCACTCCGCCGCCTGCAAACCGCCCTCGCCCGCGGCACGAGCCTCTTCGACGGCGACGCTCGCGAGCAGCTCAAATCCATCCGCCATTGGAGCGAAGCCACCGCCGACGGCTCGCTCAGCGATCTGCCCTACTCGCCGCTCCCCGCCGTCTGGGATGAAGTCGCCAGCGACCACGGCAACTGCATGGGCCGCCGCTGCCCCACGTACCGCAAGTGCTTCTACTACCAGGACCGCCGCCGTGTGCAAAACGCCCAGATCATGGTCGTGAACCACGCCCTGTTCTTCAGTGATCTCGCCCTACGGCGCAACGGCGTCAGCATCCTGCCGGACTACGACGTTGCCGTCCTCGACGAAGCCCACACCGTCGAAGCCGTCGCCGCCGACCACCTCGGCCTGTCTCTCACCAGCGGCCAGGTCGAGTTCGTCCTCTCACGCCTCTACAACGACCGCACGAACAAAGGCCTGCTCGTCCACCGCGACCTCCGCCGCCTCCAGCAGCAAGTCGACGCCTGCCGCCACGCCGCCAGCGAGTTCTTCGCCGACGTCTGGGAGTGGAAAAGCCAATCCGCCCCGTCAAATGGCCGCGTGTCGGCGCCACTAGACATTCCAAATCGATTGAACACACAGCTCTTGGAGCTCGCGCGCGGCGTCAAACAAGCCGGCGACGCCATCAAGGAAGAAACCGAACGCCAGGACTTCACCGCCGCCCACGACCGCCTCCTCGGCCTCGCCGGCGAGCTGAACGCCTGGCACGGCCAAATGCTCCCCGGCGCCGTCTACTGGGTCGAATCCAGTTGGAACCGCCGCGGCGCCCCCCGCCTCACGCTCGCCGCCTCGCCGATCGACGTCGGCCCCGCCCTCCGCGAACAGCTCTTCCAGCGCGTGCCGACCGTCATTCTCACCAGCGCCACGCTCTCCATCGGCCGCCAACCATCGTTCGACTTCTTCCGCCAACGCATCGGCCTGACGAAAGCCGATGAGCTGCGCCTCGACAGCCCCTTCAACTACCGCGAACAAGCCGAGCTCGCGACGCTCAGCGGCATGCCCGACCCAGCGGCCGAGAAGGACCAGTACGAACGCGCCTGCATCGAGTCGATCAAGCACCTGGTGCGCGACAGCGA
>JAICUM010000796.1 GCA_025935855.1 Pirellulales bacterium
AACGCCCGCGGGGCCGGCCTGGCCTACACCACAGTGCTCAGTCTGCTACAGGTGATGGAGCAGAAGGGGCTGGTCGCTCATCGCCGCGAGGGCAAGGCGTACGTCTACACGCCGCTACTTGAACGCGGCAAAACTTTTCGCCGAATGGCGGCCGGCTTTTTGGATCGCGTCTTCGATGGCGCCGTTGATGAGTATCTCGTCCATGCGCTGGAGTCGCGCAAGCTTTCGTCGAAAGAACTTGACGAACTCGAATCCATGATTGCTCAGGCCAAACTGCAAGCTGCCAAGCGCCCCGGCGGCAAAGGGCGCCGGTAAGGGGATTTGTTATGGGCACTCTTCTCTCGGATGTCGTGATGTGGCTGGCAGACTTCCAACTTCTCGCGGCGGCGCTGCTGCTGCTTGTGCTGCTCGCCTGGCGGCGCATTGCGCAGCCGGCGAAGCGACTGGCGGTCGCGAATGCGACGCTGTTCGCGTTGGCCGCGCTGGCGCTCTTCTGTTCGATCCCGGGTTGGTCTTTCATCCATCTGGTTGCGCCGTCGGCTGAGCCGCCGCTGGCCGAGGTCGTGCGGACTGAGGTTCGCGAGGAAAAGGCTTCGGTAAATCAGCTCATTCCACATCTTAATATCGAGCATGTTCCTGTGGGGTCGCCAGAGTCGGCGCCGACAAGGCTGTCGGTGATCCGCGGGGCGCCACGTGCGGCTTCGCCTTGGCCGCAGCGCCTGGCTCTTGGGGTTCTCGGCGGCTCGACGGGCGTCGTTTTGTGGCTGTTGCACGGCGCCGCGATGGCACGGCGATTGTTGCGAACCGCTGCG
The DNA here is from genome assembly GCA_025935855.1 of Pirellulales bacterium. Taxonomy (GTDB): domain Bacteria; phylum Planctomycetota; class Planctomycetia; order Pirellulales; family Lacipirellulaceae; genus Lacipirellula. The sequence goes on from JAICUM010000796.1 coordinate 813, forward strand.
GACGCTCCGCGCGAGCTGGTTAATTTTCTGAGGCAGCTCGTGAAAGGCGATCGGCCGCCTCGGTTGCTGGTGACGTCGGCGCTCGGCACGCCGGTGGCCGTGGGGGTGTTTCGACCGGCGATTTTGCTGCCGGCGAGGCTGGTTACATCCAGGATCGGAAGTGGTGAGTTTCTTGCCGCTTCTTCCCCCCTCCCCATCCCTCCCCTCCAAGGGGAGGGGGCCGGAGGTATCGACGAAGTAGATGTTCGCGCGATTCTCGCCCACGAGCTCGCCCACATCCAAAACGGCGATCTGCGCACGCTTGCCGCGAGCCGCTTGCTGCTCACCCTCCTCTGGCCGCAGCCGCTTTACTGGTTTCTGAGACGCCTGATCCGCCTCGATCAAGAAACCCTCGCCGACGCCGCGGCCACCGCGGTCACCAGTCGCCTGGATTACGCCGAACAGCTTTTACGTTGGGCGCGGGAGAGCACGCCTCAACACAGTCCGCGGCTGGCGGCCGCGGTTGGCCTATGGGAAGGACCGTCGCAACTTCGCCGGCGGATTGCGATTCTGCTGAACGAGAAGCTGGCGATCATGCGGAGCTGCTCGCGGCGGTGGCGACTGGGAGTCAGTGCGCTCGTCCTCGCCTTGTCCGCCGCGCTTTCGCTGTTGACCTTCAACCCGGCCAAGCCGAACCTCCGCGCGTCGGAACCGAGCCTGCCAAATGTCGGAAGTAAAGAAAAGGATCATTCAGCGGAAGGCGATCACAAAACCTTGGCGCCATCGCCCGACCAAAACCCTGTCACTAGCATTTTCGGCATTCAGCTCCTGAACAATGCGGAGCCAAATGTCCTACAGGTTCGCTGTGTGGACGAGAAAGCTC
>JAICUM010000691.1 GCA_025935855.1 Pirellulales bacterium
GATTTATTCTGCGTCTCTGCGCCTCTGCGAGAGACATCTGTTTTCTTCACTCAGCCAGTTTGGCTAACGTGCCGGCGAGGACTTCGACGCCGGCTTTGATTGCTTCGGGGGACGCGTATTCGTCGGGGTGATGGCTGACGCCGTTGCGGCAGGGGATGAAGATCATCGACACCGGCGCGATCAGCGACATAAACGTCGTGTCGTGATAGGCCCGGCTGATCATCCGCTGACACTTGTGCCTCGCCTCCGCGGCAGCTTGTTCAATCGCGCCGATGATGCGTTCATCGCATGTGACAGGCGGATCGGCGTTGATCTCCTCGACCGTGGCCGAGACGCGGCGCTCGGCGCCGAAGCGGTCCGCGGACTGACGAATCCGGTCCAGCACGCGATCCCGGCGCGGGCCGTCCATGTCGCGGACGTCGATTTCAAGCAGCACGTCGCGCGGGATGCTGTTCACGGCGCGCGGGTGAACATCCAGCACGCCGACCGTGCCCACCGTTTCCTGGCCGCCAAGCTCCTTGGCCGCCGCTTCCACTTCCAGCGCCAATTGTGATGCTGCCAACAGCGGGTCGTGCCGGTCCGCCATGTACACGCCGCCGGCATGGCCGCCCGGCCCCTGATAGCGCACGCGAAGGGCCGCCGGGGCCGAAATAGCGGTCACGGCCCCAATCGGAATGCCGGCTTGCTCCAGCAGTGGGCCTTGCTCGATATGCAGCTCGACAAACTGCGAGTAGGCGCCTTGTTTCAATTGCACGTCGGCGAGCGAGCCGGCGCAACCGGCGGAGATGCGAGCGGCCTCAAGCGTCTCACCCTGTTCATCCTTTAGCTGAGCGGCTCGCTCCGGCTTCAACTGCCCGCTAAGCAATCGGCTCCCGAGACAACCGTACGCAAATCGCGTCGGCTCCTCGGACGTGAACATAATGAGCTCGATCGAGCGCCGCGGCTTGACGCCGGCTTTCCGCAAAGCGCGAATGGCTTCCAGGCCCCCAAGCACTCCCACCGTGCCGTCGTACTTTCCGGAATAGGGAATTGCGTCGGTATGCGAACCGGTGGCTACCGGCGGCAGCGAAGAATCGGCTCCCTCCCAGCGGGCGAAGATATTACCGACCGCATCTTGCCGGACCTTTAACCCGGCGTTCGAGAACAATCCAATCAGATACTTGCGTGCCGCCAAGTCCGGCTCGGTGAACAGCACCCGCTTCACCGCGGGCGCCGGCACGTCGGAATATTGGGCGAGGCGCTCTAACTCAGCCGACGAGCGGTCGATGTCAGCTTGTAGGTCCACGCGTCGGTACGCCAGCGTTACAATGTCTCGAAAAGCGTTCGCGATCGATTGTAACTTCGTGCGGAGCAAGATGCGAGGATGGAACAGCACCGTAAAGACCAGCCGCTTAGAATTCGACCGGCGACCATCGAGGACGTCCCCGCCATCCTCGATCTCATTCGGGAATTGGCCGAGTACGAACGGCTGGCTCACCTGGTGGTCGCCACAGAAGACTCGCTGAGAGAAACGCTGTTTGGCCCACGGCCACAAGCTGAATCGCTGCTCGCCGAACTCGCCGGCGAGGTGGTCGGCCAGGCGCTGTTCTTTACGAACTATTCAACCTTTTTGGCTCGCGGCGGCATTTATCTGGAAGACCTCTACGTGCGGCCGGCCTTTCGCCACCGCGGCATTGGCAAGGCACTGTTCGCGGAGCTAGCGCGGGTCGGCGTCGCGCGCGGAATCCAACGACTGGAGTGGGCCGTGCTCGATTGGAATCAGCCGTCGATCGATTTCTACAAGTCGATTGGCGCGCAAGCTCTCGATGAATGGACCGTGTATCGCCTCGGGCCGGAAGCTATCAGAAGCTTGGCTTCGACCTAAGCGGACAAGTTCTTCCCAGCTAGCCGGACCGCGGGCGTGTCCGCACAGTCGACGGTCCGGGATCCCGGAGGGCGTGGCCCTCCGGCTAGTTGCGCTTCACTGTAGTCCGCTACTAGTCGCGGTATGGCGTTTGCTCGCTTGTGGTGTTCGGGCCTCATTCTCCGTCAAGGAGCAACTGCCATGTTAGCCGTCTCCGCCGAACGCGTGTGTTCCAACACATCGCATGAAGTTAACGAAAGAATCCGACGCCAGACTGAACAAAGCATCGCCCGTGCCGCCAGCGAAGGCGCCCTCGGCGTTGAGCGCCGCCTGCACGAGCTTGACGAAGAATGGGATGTCGAACGGTGCTTGGAAACGATGGCGCCGACGATCACTTTGATCGGCCTGACCTTGGGCGTCACCGTCAA
>JAICUM010000528.1 GCA_025935855.1 Pirellulales bacterium
AGCACCGAGGCCCCATCTTATACTTGGGGACATGGACCTGCTGCTGCCTATCGCGATAGCGTTGGCAATGATCTACACGGCCGCCCTCATTTTGGTCGCGTGGGACAAAATCAGGCCTCCGAAGCCGTACCGACCTAAGCCGCTGAGACGACGCAGCCGCCTGTGGCTCGTCGTTTGGATTCCGCTGGCGGCGTTCGGTCTCTTCATTTGGGCAGTCGTTTACGGCCCTGTCATTCTTTGGCGGCGGCTTGTTTGGTCCGCCTGAGCCGCCAGCCGGGGCGGCTAACAATACGATCCTTTAGCGCGTCCTTACAGGTCTACGAGATCATCAATCGGTAGCTTACCCAGGACTGCGTCCGCCGCTGGCGGACTTGTCCTGGGCTATCATAGCGCGGCCTTTCAGGCCTGAAGAAGATGCTTGCGATTGCATAATCGTGAGAAGGCGATGGGCTATTTTCGTGCGTCCCTCTGGGACATCGCGGATTCGGGGCAGCGTTGTCGTGGCGGGATTTGGGCGGCCCTCGCTGCGCGAGGGGGAGCATCTCGCGGAGCGAGATGGCTACACTTGTTGCGGCATGCTTCACCAAACGTAGTGCGTCTGCCCAATCTCCTCTTCGACTCACCCCACTGTTATGGGCATCAGGCAACGGCCTGTTGTGCTGCGGGAAGGACGCCGCCCATTTGCTTCAGTTGATTGATCTTTGGCGCCCATTGGAAATCGACGCCGCCGCGGAGGGCTGCCTTTTGGAAGGAAAAGGGATGCTTGAGCGAGATGTTGTCTCGCAGGAGCAGCCGCGGCGTGAGGCCGGGTACGTTCAGGCCGCGGACGATTGAGTAGACGCGCTTGCAGCGTTGTTGTAGATGGGCCAGGGCCTCGGGCGTGGCGTGCCGCGGCTGGCCGAAGCCGATGGCGAAATCTTCGCAGGGCTGTCCCATGAACTCCGCGGCGGCGTCGGCAGCCTGGTCGATTTCGTAGGCGAGATCCGCGGGCTGAGTTAGTTTGCCCAGGTCGCGATGGGCAAAGTTGTGGCCCGCGATGAGATGGCCCATCGCGACCATTTCCTTCACCTGCGCGTGCGAAAGGCCGCGGAGCGAGCCGTCGGTGCGGAAGCGGAAGGCTTCGACGTCGTTGGCCTGGTTCCAGGCGACATACTCGTCCATCGTGCGATCGAGGAACGTGGGTACAACGAAAAAGATGCCGCGGATTCCGCACTTAGCGAGGTATTCGGCGGCGGCAAAGTTGCTTTCGAAGCCGTCGTCGAACGTGAACAGGGCTTGATCGCGCGAGCGAGCGGTGGAGCGGCCTTCGTTCATGGCCGCGGACGCTTCAGGACCGACGGGTTCGAGCTCTTCGCGCACCCAATCGACCAGGCGGCGGAAGGCGTCGAAGTGGCTGGGCGGCGTATCGTGAAAGGCGAGAATGCGCAGGCCATGGCGGCCGCCGTAGAGTTGGCGGCGGGCTCGCGCGGCGGCGCCGGTGAGGCCGATCCAGGCCGCGGCGGCTTCGCGCTTTAGACGGTCGATCATGAAGTGATGGCTCCCATCGACCACCGGCGGCTGGCCAGTGACGCATGCCGGTTCATCGGTGATCAGGAAGCAGCGGGTCCGTCATGTCTGGCGGCGTTTATAGCTGGGCGGGCGGGGGTTTTGCGCCCGATTTGGTTCGTGAAAACGCCCGGCATTTCCGTGGGAATCGGCGGTGCGAATTCACTCTAGATGTGCCCTGGGGGCGTGTCAATCGAGCGGCCGTTGGCTGTGGCGGGGTTGGCAACTAGGCTGACAGCGCAGCTCCTGCGATATCAAAACAACCGTCATGATCGGCAATTGGCGTAACGCTTCAGCCGCGGCGACGTTGACGACCCCGCGGGACGCTGATAGAACAAAAACCGCTTTTTCTCCCCCGTAGTTCGAGTAAAGGACGGCTGTAGTGAGTGCCAGTGAACGAAAGCGCGAGTTGCGGCGGCGGCGGTCGCGGAAGGACAAGTTGACGAAACTCAAGGGCAAGCTGGGCAAGGCGACGCAGTCGGAGAAGACGGAGATCGCGCGGAAGCTGCGCGAGCTGACGCCGGGGGCGGAGGAGCTGATTGATCGCTGGAAGCTGGTCGAGGCGGATCGGTAGTTTGATCCGTGTGCCATGCCCACGGCTCGGCGTGGGCATGCTTTGGTTGGAATCAATCGCCATCCCTTCACATGGCCACCTCGGCGGACCTCCGTGGCCATGGCGCCCTTCGAGAGGCTTCATCTCGCGGAGCGAGATGACTACACTTGCGCGGCGGCGGAAGCCTCTTCTTTTTGGAAGGTGAATTCTTCCGTTACCGGATCCACGTCGATTTCGATCGTTGAGCCTTCGGGGTATTCGCCGCGCAAGAGTTCGGACGCGAGCTCGTTCTGGATTTCCTGCTGGATGACACGCTTGACCGGGCGGGCCCCGAACGCTGGGTTGTAGCCGAGAGCGCCGATACGGCGGCGGGCGGCTTCGGTGACGATAAGGTTCAGGCCGCGCTTCGCGAGCTGCTGTTGGAGGCGCGCGAGCTGCAGATCGACGATCTTGGCGACGTCTTCGCGCGAGAGCGGGTGGAAGACGATCACCTCGTCGATGCGGTTGAGGAACTCTGGGAGGAAACGCGTGTGGAGCGATTCGTCGATCGCTTCGCGCATGTCTTCCTGCGTACCGCCTTCCTGGGCGATCTGCTGGATGATTTGGCTGCCGATGTTCGAGGTCATCACGACGATCGTGTTGGTGAAATCGACCGTGTGACCGTGGCTATCGGTAAGGCGGCCGTCGTCGAGGACCTGCAAGAGGATGTTGAAGACGTCGCGGTGGGCCTTCTCGATTTCGTCGAGCAGCACGACGCAGTAGGGGCGGCGGCGGACGGCTTCGGTGAGGACGCCGCCTTCTTCGTAGCCGACGTATCCCGGCGGGGCGCCGATGAGCCGGCTGACCGTGTGCTTCTCCATGAACTCGCTCATGTCGATGCGGACCATGGCGTTTTCGCTATCAAAAAGCGTTTCGGCGAGGGCCTTGCAGAGCTCCGTTTTGCCTACGCCGGTGGGGCCGCAGAAAAGGAATGAGCCGATGGGGCGGTTGGGATCCTGCAGGCCGCTGCGGCTGCGGCGGACGGCGTTCGCGACGGCGCGGACGGCTTCGTCCTGGCCGATGACGCGCTGGTGGAGGCGTTCTTCGAGCACCAGCAGCTTGGCCCGTTCGCCTTCGAGCATGCGGCTCACGGGGATGCCGGTCCAGGCGCTGACGACTTCGGCGATTTCGTCGGGGCCGACTTCCTGGCGGAGGAGGCGTTTGCGTTCCTGCTTTGTGCTGCCCGCTGAAGCGGGCGACGCCTGGCGTTGCTCCATTTCGTCGAGTTGTTTGTCGAGCTTGCGGCGTTTGGTGTCGAGCTCGAAGAGCGACAGGTACTTAGACTCGGCGACGAGTTGGCCCATCGACTGGAGCTCCTAGATGAGTGAGACGAGATGGTCGTACTCGTCCTG
>JAICUM010000783.1 GCA_025935855.1 Pirellulales bacterium
CCGCCGTTGATCTCGAGCGGCGGTTCGCCGTTATCAGAAGAGCCGAGAGCGAAGAAATCCTTTCCTGCGCCAATGACCTGTAATTGTGCGGCGCGGTGAACTTGGCCGTCGCCGTCTCGGAAGACGGCGGCGCCTTGGGTGAGAATCAATGGCGTGAGCGTGACACCCGTTTCCTTGACGGCTGGCGCTTCCGACCACTCGTGGAGCATCGCTTCACGGAAGGGGTGCTCGGCTGAGACGGCGGCATCGACGGGACCGAGGCTTTTCAGCGCGAGGCTGCGGAGGCTACCGCGCATCGAGTCGCCGACGAGCAGGGCGCCGGTGATGACCGCGGTGGTGACGGCGACGCCCGCGGCGACGGCCCAATGGAGGCGGCGGTATTGCCGCAGGCTGGACAGAATGTAATGCCAGGGGTTCATTGGGAGAACGCTCGCCGAGGCGACTTGATTGCGATCATGGATTTTGATCGTTGGCAGCCGGACCGCCAAGCGGTCCGGGAATTCCCGGAGGGCGTGGCCCTCTGGCTAGTAAGACCTCGGAAAGCCATTCGAACTGGGTGCCACTGGCATTTTGCCAGTGGGAAGTGCCAAGCGAGTACCCACTTCAGCACTGGCAGGATGCCAGTGGCACCCCTTTATGCATCAAGAGCGTTCGACTAAAAGGCTGAAGATCAATTTTGGGATGATTTCGCGGATCTTGGGGACTTACATTTGCGGTGGGGGCGCGAAAAATCGCCCCTTGGCGGGCTGATGCCGCCAAGGGGCGTCGTTAAGCTACTGGGAATGGCAACGTGCGAAGCTACTTCTTTTCACAGCAGTCGCTGCTGCAGTTGTCGCACTTGCAGTCCTTGCAGCCGCACTTTTCGCACTGGCCTTCGGCACAGCCGCACTTTTCGCAGGTGCAGTTGTCGCCGCAGCAGCACGCCGCCGTCTTGGCGGTGGACGAGGCGCCGGTCGTCGCGTTCAGCCCAAAGGCTCCCGCGCCGAGCGCCAGCGCCGAGGCTAACACCATCTTTAACATGGGTAATTCTCCAATCGAGAGACCGATCGCGGTCTCGAAACGGTGATAAACAGAAAACAGACGCTGTTCGAGCGGCGACGACTCTTCAAGCCTGACGCGAGGTTGAAAAAGCGCAGCCGCGGCGCCTTCAAATCTGCCACACGGAGAATTGCGCGTGTAAGCGCGGACCGGGCGGACCTCCACCGTCCGCCAGATCGAAGTAAGAAAGCCGGCCGGCGTCTTGCAGATCGACGGCTCTCGGCAAAATCGCGATGACAAAGTGGGAGGGTTGCAGCTTCACGACGACCGGCGAACCAGGCGCTGGGGCGAGCTGCTTCGGCGCCGAGCGCGTGCAGGCGCAGTCGCTGTGCTCGCGAGCCGGGCCGCCTTTCTTGGCACAGCAGCATTTGCGCGCCAGCTCCGCGCACTTGTGGCTGCAACAGCACTTCACGGGCTGTGCGGCGACAGCGGCTTTGGCCGCGCTGCACGGGCAGGCGCCGAGCGGCTGAAGGAGCGTCAACGAGAGCGCGGCCAGCAGGGTCGCGAGGAGTTTCGTTGAGCGTGCGAGTCGGCGGAGCATGAGGGCGGCGTGCCTGAGACGAAAGAACAGTTCGCGGCTACGGTATGTACGAGGGATGGTACGAAATTGTTCGGAGGCGCGGCAAGGGAATTTGGTGGGTAGTACCGCGTTTACCCCCCCAGCCCAGCCCGCCCCACGAATATGCAACCCCAAGCAAGTTCTTCAGGCCGGAAGGGCCCCGCGATGATAGCCC
>JAICUM010000729.1 GCA_025935855.1 Pirellulales bacterium
ACAAGCTCGTAGGCCGCATCCCATGCAAGATTCAGAAAGCCAATTCCGGCTTGCTGAAAGTCGTCGGCGGTAGGAACGTCGGTAATCATGGGGGCAGACAAACGGGCCAGGTCAATTGTTCGATTACAAGTACCTGTCAGGCGTCCGTCAGCGCCACGACGAGGCGCTTGCCTACGGCCTCGGCGTAGCGCACGAGGGTCTCCACGGTAGGATTGGCGCGTTGGCCCGTTTCGAGCTTCGAGAGCGCGGAGCGGTCCATGCCGGTGAGCTCCGTCAGATCGGAAAGGCTCAGTCCCTTCGCTTCGCGCGCGGCTTTCAGTTGCATCAGCAACTCGTGCAACTGGTCGAGCGTCGCCACGCGATCGTGATGGCGCGCGATCAAGTCGGGCAGTTCTCCGGCGATCTGCTCTCGAACCGCCTTGTATTTGGCGGCTTCATCCGCGGTCGGGCGCCCCTTGCGAGTGATGCGTTTCATGGTCGTCGCCTCCTCGGAACCTCATAGGCCGTCACCAGGTACACGGTATCAGCGTCGATTTGTTCGTACACCACCATCAAGTGCCGGGCCGTGCTTGCGTCGCCAAAGACCACCGGCCGGCCAGACGACAGGCTGATGTCTGCGTCCGTCGCGTTCTCGAATACGTCTTCAATCTCTTCCTTGGTGACGCCGTGCTGCACGTTGCCATGGGGGTCGTCATCAAGATCTCAAAGAATCGAGTCGAATGGCATAGACCGCCCTCTCGCCTTGTGGTGTTATAATACCACACACTGCCGCCGGCGTCAACTTTGCCAGGTGCGGCAAATTGCGCGGAAGCAGAAGGCGACCGAATTGCCACCGCGGAGCGGCGAAAAAACGCCGTTCTCGGCATGCCGACCATTTGCGGCGCGGCCGGCCAATGTCGATAAAGCCCTCGTCGAGCTCGGCGAGTTGGCGTTGCTTCCCAAACGAGTGTGGCGAGCTGCCAAACGCATCGGCGAAGAGCGGGTGGAGGAATGTCGCCAGGCGGCGACTGAGTACGAGAAGTTGCTCTTGCCCGCGCAACGCCAGAGTCCCAGCGGACAACTTCCGCAAGTCGCCTGCGTGCAGATGGACGGCGGTCGATTCCAAGAGCGCGCACGGATCGCTTCGGAGACTTCCGCAACTCAGCCGCCGGAGTTGCCGTCCAGCGAGCCAGCCGCCGACTGCTCAGAGGACGGCTTCTGGCGCGAGTATAAAGCGGGCGTCTTGATGAGCATGACCAGTCGAGTGCATGGGGAAGACCCCTGCCCCGAGCTTCCCCCGACGTTCGCCGATCCGGCAAACATGCGGAAAATCGCCAGGGAAATCAAAGGTTTCACCCACGAGTCCGGCGTGTCGGCCGTGGCCGAGGAAGAGGCGGGCCCGGATTTCAAGGAACGGATCGGCCGGCCCGAGACGCTGGTGAAGAGTGTGGTGGCGACTAGCGGCGATGTGCAGGCATTCGGGCCGCTGTTGGCCCAGGCCGCCTACGAGCGTGGCTTTCACGCGGCCCCTCGGAAGGCCTTCGTGGCCGATGGCTCGTCGACGAACTGGGGCGTGTGGCGCCGCTACTTCTCGCACTACACGCCGATCCTGGATTTCGTGCATGCGCTGATGTACGTCTATGCGGCGGCAATGGCGGGCCGCGCGGCGAACGAAGGCTGGTCCGCGTATCGCGATTGGTCTCAGTGGCTCTGGAGCGGCGAGGTCGATCGGCTGCTGGCGGCCTTGGAGCAACGACAACAGGAGTTGGGCATTCCCGAAAAGAAAGAAACGGGCACGCCGCGCGCTCAACTCGCCAGTTCGCTGGGCTACCTGACCAACCAACGCCAGCGGATGAAATACCCTGAGTACCGCAAGCAGGGCCTGCCCCTGACCAGCAGCCCGATGGAATCAACCGTTAAGCAGATCAATCGGCGAATCAAAGGGTCGGAGAAATTCTGGTCCGAAGGCGTCGATCCGATGTTGCACCTCGTAGCCGACCGGCTGAGCCAAACCAATGTGACCGAAAAATTCTGGTTGCGTCGCGTCGAGCGGATCATTGAGTCCGCCCGCT
>JAICUM010000526.1 GCA_025935855.1 Pirellulales bacterium
CATCGCCCAGGAGCAGCGCGACGTAGACGCGGCTCAGCACACGCACGACGCCGCTTATGCCGCGGCTCAGGCGGCGCACGACCAGCAGATCGCTTTGGCCGCGGCCGACTCGCAACTGGTCGCCGCCGGGGCTTTCCCGGTCGATGCTCCGTGTCCTTTCGGCACGCCTGCAATTCCATTTTGGGCGGCTCGACGACGGGCGGGGGCTTGGATATTTCGCGATGGGCCGGGGACTCAGCCCGCGGAGAGGGCGCCGCTGTAGTTCCAGGGAAGCCAGCGGTCGGGCGCCGCGGCGACTTGGTCGGCGTGTTGCTGAAGGACGGTGAGGTACTCGAACGGATTGGCGCCGTTGAGTTCGCACGTGTGGATCAAGCTCATGTACAGATCGCCCACCGACGCGCCGTTCTGCGTTTTGTAAAAGAGGGCGTTCTTGCGGTGAAGGATCGCCTTTTTGACCGCTTGTTCACATTGCCTTCCTTGTTTCCATTGTTCATCACGGATGATCGCTTGGTTCCGGGGGCATTCTGCTAGCAGGCGTTGTCAGATCGGCGGGCGTCGGAGTTGAGCCGCTTGCGGGATGGGCGGCAAGCTTTCGGAGACGCTGCAGCTCGGGCGCATCCGCCCAATAGATCCATCGGCTGCCGACCTGCCTAACCTGCACCCAGCCTCGACGGCGCCAGCCACTCAACGTCGGTTTCTTGATATCAAGGGCGTCGCAAAGCTTGCCCGCGCGCCAATAGTGCGGTTGGATGTTTGGAGCGTCGGCGATAACGCCCTTGCAACGCAACATCCGGCAGAGAGCGCCCATAGACGTCTTCGTAAACTCTCTTCCCTTAGCGGGGCGGTAGCCCTCGTGATTCAGTTGCTTCGCAATATCCAACAGCGGGCGTCCTTCGTCGTACATTTCCTGGATCCGCTTCGCAATCTGCTCGGCGGCGTCCAGCCGATCGAACGACTGGACGTGGCGGCGAGTTTCGTGTTGACTCTCAAAACCGCCTGCCCAGTGGACCGCGACTGCAAGACGCTCTGTGTTGTCAACAACGTCTACGACGATGTCTTGGATGACCGAGCGAACGATGACCTGGCGATCGATGTCCGTTGTCGTTTCGCTGTTCCACAAGCGAGAAAAGTCATTCGCCAATTCCAAGACCGCACGTCGTTGGTCGGCGGTCAACGCTGTCGGGGTCTCCTGACGAAAGCGATGGAGAGCCTCTTCGGCTTTGCGCTGCGCTTGCAGCAACATCTCCCAGCGTGTTTCCAACTCTGCGGCAACCAGCCGATTGCTCGGGTCAACCTCTTCGTATCGGCGCCGGGCCAGGTTGGCTTCGTAGGCTGCCCGCTGAATGGATTGGAGATGGTGCTTCTCAAGCCGTTCGCGTTCCTGTTGAATCGATGCGGCCGCCTGCAAGCTCAACTCGACTGAAGCAGGCTTCAGGGCAGTCAGCACCAACTGCGCGATCAACGATTCCAATGAACTCGCTTCGAACGACTGGCACAACGGTCCGCCAAACTCCATTCGTGCAGCACAGCACGTGAAATACGGCTTTTTGCGGCCCACGTACGACACCGGCATCCGCGCCCCGCATTTTCCGCATGTGATTCGGCCGGCAAGCAAGGAGGCGCCGCGAGGGGGCCCAGAACCGAAAGAGGTGCTGTTGTCTTTGAGGCGACGCTGATTCCTCTCCCACTGACCCCAGGTGATGTAAGCTGGCAGCTTGTCGTGCAGCAGCACTTGCCACTCGTCCGGAGTCGCCGCACGGCGTCCCGAGGACGGCTTGCCAGGAACGCGCCGAGTCGGATCGGTTAGGCTAAGCGGGAAGACATAGGCGCCGGCGTAGGTCGGCTGATGTAAAATCCTCGTGACGTTGCTCCGACTCGCTGCGCGCCACACGAGCAGGCCGCGATCAGTTCCATGAATCGGCCGCACTCCAAGTCTAATTCCTTCCTCTCGACAAGATTTCACAACGGCGCTGACGCTGCCCAACTCTTCAAACCTGGCGAATAGCAACTGCACTGCGTGACGTGCTTGCTCGTCCGGGTCGAACGCCACGCCGACGTCGGTTCGCACATAGCCGATCGGAGCCTGACAGAAGAACTCTCCTCGACTTGCCTTGTTCCTTCGGCCAGCATCGAGACGGCCGCGAAGGATATGCAGTTCTGCTTCGCTCATCGTTCCCTTGAGGCCCAATAGGAGACGGTCGTTATGCTCGCGCGGGTTGTAAATCCCATCCGCATCCCCCAACAGGGAGTCGAACACCGCGCATAATTCGAGCAGTTGATGCCAGTCGCGGCAATTCCTGGCGAGCCGGCTCATCTCGATCCCAAGAACGATGCCGACGTGACCGAGCGAGATCTCCGCGAGCAGTCTTTGAAAACCTTTCCGCCCCTCCAGGCTTTGGCCGCTGACGCCAAGATCGTCGTCAACGATTTCAATCTGTTCGCGAGGCCATCCAAACGCCTGCGCTCGATTGACCAGGTCGTACTGCAACCGCGTCGATTCAACGTTTTCCTTCACTTGCCGAGTGCTGGATTGACGTACATAGACGATCGCTATCCGCGTGAGATGCCGCGTAGCGATTTTGCCGCTACGGGAAAACGGCTGCGCGGTGCTAGCACGTTCGGGACAGGTATTCGGCCTAGCGGCGGTCATGCGTCGCCTCCTCTCCCGGGGGAGACACATGAGCCTTCAGAATTCGGGCGGCGGCCGTTAGCACTTCCTGGCGCGTCGTCGCCGGAAAGTGGCTCCACAGATTCGCTAACTTGATCGCTTGTCGGGGTTTGCGCGGGGGGGGACTCGTTCCTTCGAGCCGGACATGGCGGACCTCCTGTCAGCGAGCGTTGACGCCACTCTGCCAACTCCAGCAGAGCAGAAACCGCCACTTTAATCAAAGGCGGGTTCGCTGAACAACGGCAACAAGGCGGGGTAGTCTGACCAGGCTTTCTTTAGCGCGCGTTCCACCAAGTTGTTGTCGAGCGGGGCGCCGGCCTTGCGGAGAAACAGAGTCAGCTTCTCCCAATGCTTGCGTAAATACTGGATCGCCGCTCCCAGCCCGGAGTGCGGCTCGACGAGCTTCTCGTCGATCTGACGTTTCAGCCATTCCCGCAGCCGACCCATCGTCGGACCGCTTTCGGCCTGGTGAAACTGCAGTCGCTCTTCCGCGGTCATGCCTTCTTTGCGCGTCGTCGCGTCGTTGCGATAGATGACTTCAATCGCTTCCAGCACGTAGCGGCACTCTTCGGGGAAGCGGTCATGCACGTCGACGAATTGGCGCCGCGCATGGGCCAGGCAGTTGGCCAGAATGGTCTGCAGTTCTCCCGGGCGATTGCGCGAAAGCGCGTCGCACATTTGGATCGGCGGCGGCAATTCCGCCGCGCGTTGCTTGAGCACGTCGCCAAGGTTTTCGCCCGCGTGCTTCGAGCCGCTGAAAAACAATGCGATCCGGCGCCCGGCGCAATCGGCGACAACGCCTGTCGTGAATAAGCCCGTGCGCTCCGCCGC
>JAICUM010000601.1 GCA_025935855.1 Pirellulales bacterium
CAACGGGTTTTCAGCGCCCGGCTCTTGGCCGCGCGTGACTTCCGCTTCAGCCGGCTTGGTGAGCGCCGCCGATTGCTCGCTGCCAATCTTACTGACGGCCGGGACTTGTTGCGTCGGATTCTCAACGGCAGTCGTCGCTGCATAACGGCCGGCGAGGGGATCCGACGGCGCGGCTGCGAAGGGATTTTGTGGAGCGACCGCGTCGGCGCTACGGGGCGTCGTCACTTCGTCCCCTGGCTCCTGAACGGGAGGCAGCGGCGACGCTTGCATCGGCGCCGAGGTTTGGGAGTAACGATTGTCGGAAGTCGGCGCCGAAGTGGGCGCGCCGCCGAAGAGCTGCTTGATCTGTTGTTTGGCCGCGGAGGTGCTTGAGTCGTTGTCGGCCGCGCTGGCCTTCACAGCCGCCGTGTCTTGATTGGCGGCGTCCGGCTTCTTCGGCAGTGCGTATGCATACACGCCATAGCCGCCGCCGGCAAACAAGCCGAGCGAAAGCGTCCAGGGAAATAGACGGCGGAAGATTCCGCGCGGCGCTGCGGGTGGGGCCGTGTATTCCATGCCAAGCATTCCCGAGGGGTTCAATCCGTTGAAAGCCGCGAGTCGTTCGCGGTCGTCATCATGACGAGGTGGGCGATAAGCCATTGCCGCGCACACTCCTGCGAGCGCGGAGGCGCGATCGGGCGCGGGTCGTACCAAAAGGACCGACCCCAGAGAAGATCACTTACATAGCCCGGCCATTCTGGCCGGTCTATTTAGGTTTAGAATACCCCCTCGATTTGGGTGCCATGCCCACGGAGGTCCGCCGACGTGGGCATGCTTGCATGTTGTTACATGCCCACGCGGACGTGGACATGACACCCATTCATTTAGGATTTTGAGTCAATGGATACTCTTATTTTTCGCGGCAATAAGAGAGTGACAGCAGCGCATATCCCGTCACCAGATTGGGATCGCCTTCCATCCATCGCTGGTTTTTGTTGATCCAGCTACCATCCGGTTGCTGGCGCTGGGCCAGGGCGTCCACCAGTTCTTGCCGCCAGTCGTGGGGCTGGCCCTGTTCGTCGGCGACGGTTTTCGCGCCCATCGTCGCGAGGGCTTTGGCGAACGTGTGGTAGTAGTAGTACAAACCGGCGTCCCCCATGCCGGGGTTTTCTTTGAGCGTGTAGTTCTTTTGAGCCCACTCGATGGCTGCTTTCACACGCGGGTCGTCCTTGTCGACGCCGGCGAAGATCATGCTCTTGAGGCCGGCGTAGGTCATCGAGCCGTAGCTGCGCAGGCCGCCGTTGGGCGTGACGCCCGCCGGGCTGCCGCCGCCGGCCGCGATGGTGTAGTAAAAGCCGCCGTCGGCGTTCAGCGCGGGGAACTTTGTTTCGTTGTGGGGGCCTTCGAGATTCTGGCAGCGGGAGACGAAGATGAGCATCCGCTGCACCGCCGGGTCGTTCGGGCCCGTGCCGACGGACTGCAACGCGTCGGCCAGGAACGACGTGTTGGACAAGTCGGGTCGATTGCTCGAGCCATAGCCGGCGCCGCCGTAGGCGAGGTTCGACTTATCGATTCCCTCGCCCTCGTCCCACTGAACCTCCTTAACGTACTTGGTTGCGCGCTTCAGGAGCTCGTCGTACTTGTGATCTTTATTCGCCGCGGCGAAGCACTGGATGGCGACGCTTGTCTCGTAGTTGCGGTACTTCGAGTCCTTGGCGTAAATGCCGCCGTCGTCGCGTACGTTCGACTCGACGTATTCTAGTGCCTTGGCGACGACCGGGTCGCTCGTGCTGCGGCCGTTCTGAACGAGGGCGGTGGCGACGAGCGCCGTCACCGCCGGGCCAGCGGACTTGCTGAACGAGCCGTCGTCGGCCTGCGCGCCGGTGAGGTACGCGACGCCGCGGTCCACCACTTTGGAAAGCAGGGCGTGTTCTGGCTTCGCGGTTTTGCTGTCCGGCGATGGCTCGGCCGCGAAGATCGCAGTGCAGCTCATGAGAATTAGAGCTAGGGCGCTTAGGGCGTGGCAAACGTAACGCATGCTAAATCTCCGGATGGGCAGAAACGGCGGGCGACTCCAATGAAGCCGAGGCAAGGCACGTGCCCAATTGTCGCGTGCCATCAGGACGCGAACAACAGGGTGCGTTTTTGCCCGAAAGATACAGAAAAGTCGTCGCGCCGAGCGGCCATGCCTGTCGGAAGAACCGACACCGGCCGCCATAGATTCGACATCGCAACAGCGCTAACGGACAATCGCCAGTACGTCATCCGCGTTCAGAATCAGCAGTTTCTCGTCGTCGATCGACACTTCAGCGCCCACGTAGCTGCCGAAGACCACGCGGTCCCCCTCGTTCACCTCGTGGGCGACGCGGCTGCCGTCGGGAAGCATTTTGCCGTCGCCGACGCTCAGAACGCGGCCTTGCTGCGGCTTTTGGCGCGCCGCGTCGGGCAGCACGATGCCGCCGGCGGTCTTCTCCGTGGCACTCAAACGCCTTACTACCAGTTTGTCGCCCAACGGCACAACTTTCATGGCCTGCGGATCACCTGTGTCTGTGTGTCGAAATGGAAAGCCAAGACCATTTCACACGCCCGCCGTGCTGGCATCAAGCCGTCAGGGCCATAGCCAAGAGAAAAAGCATCCACATCGCGAAAAGGACGCCGGACAAGATCAGCAGCCAGCGGGAGAGCTTGGCCGGAGCGGCTGGCTCGCGGGAGGCCGCGGTTTTCGCCGAAACTGTAGTCGCCGGCACTACCGCGGCTCCTCGAAGGAGTCGACGGGTTGGATCTGGAAACTGTGCTTAAAGCCTTCGTCGAAGTCGAACACGTCGTCGAAATCCTCGCGGCGATCATCGGGCGTCTTGCGCATCTGGCCGATTTCGATGAGGTTGAACACGATCTCGCCAAAATCGCCGGTGCTGGTGATGCCCCAGTGGTTCAGCACCTGCTTGGCCAGGTAGCCGTA
>JAICUM010000157.1 GCA_025935855.1 Pirellulales bacterium
AGACGAGAAGACCTCGGCTTGCCCGATTCATGGCATCAGTTTTGGCGAGACGTTCGCCTCGGCTTCACCGCCTGCATCGCGGCGATGGCGCCGATCTACGCGATCCTGAACGTGATCGCCAGGAGTACCGGCAACACAGAGCAGCACCCGCTGATCCGCGAGCTTACCATCAACCACTCCGCGGGAATGATGGCTGCCGCGGCCTTCACCGCCATCATCGCGGCGCCGCTGTATGAGGAGACGGCTTTTCGGCTCGTCTTCCAGGGCTGGCTCGAAAAGCTTACGACAAAGCCCGAGGCCGTCGTCCCAATCGCAGGCGTCAATGAACAAGTTGAGCCAACTGCTGATTCCAAAAACAGCGGCGGGCTAACAGCTCGCCCGAGCGAAACTGAAGCGTCATCCCTCCCTCCGTCCCCTCGTATCGACTGGGCCCCCATCCTCACCAGCGGCGTCCTGTTCGGCCTCGCCCACATCGGGCACGGCGCCTCGCCCATCCCGTTGGTGCTGCTCGGCTTTGTCCACGGTTACCTCTACCAGCGCACGCACCGCATCGTCCCCGCGATCGCTAGCCATCTGCTCTTCAATTCCATCACGTTCATCCTGCTCGCCCTGCAATTCAGCATGTAATGGCCCGTGAAGCCATGGCGCCATCCGCCTCGACCCACCGCGCAAAGCAATCTAAAATCGCAGTATGCAAATCGAACGAAAACCCACGCGCGCCGTTCGCATCGGCTCGGTCACCATCGGCGCCGGGCACCCGATCGCCGTCCAAAGCATGACGGCGACGCGCACGCAGGACATCGACGCTACGGTCGAGCAGGTGAACGCGCTGCACGCCGCCGGAGCAGACGTGGTGCGCGTCGCGGTGGATAGCGCCAAAGACGCCGCCGCCCTCGCCGAGATCCGCCGGCAGACCGCCGCCAATCTCGTCGTCGATCTGCAGGAGAACTACCGCCTCGCGGAGCTGGTGGCGCCGCACGTGGACAAGCTCCGCTACAACCCTGGCCACCTGTACCACCACGAGCGCGAAAAGCCCTGGCAGGAAAAGGTCCGCTACCTCGCCCAGGTCGCCGCCGACAAGGACTGTGCCATGCGTGTCGGCGTGAACTGCGGCAGCGTCGATCCGGCGGTGAAGGACCGCTACGCCCCGGACGACTCGCTCTCGCCGATGCTCGACAGCGCCGCCGAGCACTGCCGAACGCTCGACGACCTGGGCTTCACGCGCTACTGCGTGTCGCTGAAGGATTCCGACCCGCAGAAGGTGGTCGAAGTCAACCGCCGCTTCGCCGACCTGCGGCCCGACGTGCCGCTGCACCTGGGCGTCACCGAAGCCGGCCTGCCGCCGGACGGCATCATCAAAACGCGGATCGCTTTCGAGCAACTCATCAGCCGCGGCATCGGCGACACGATCCGCGTGTCGCTCACCGTTTCCAACGCCCGCAAGCCGGAGGAAATCGCCGCCGGCCGGCAAATCCTCGCCGATATCGCCGCCGGCCGGGTCCGCTCGGTCGTGGATTACGGCCTCTCAACGCTCAACATCATCAGCTGCCCGAGCTGCTCGCGCGTCGAGAACGAGGCGTTCATCGAGCTGGCCGAGCAGGTGAAGGAGATGACCCGCTACGCCGCCGACCACGCGATCACCATCGCCGTGATGGGCTGCCGCGTGAACGGCCCCGGCGAAACCGACGACGCCGACCTCGGCCTGTGGTGCGGCCCAACCGCCGTGAACCTCAAACGCGGCAGCGAGTCGCTGGGGCAGTACTCCTATGAAGCAATCTTGCCACGGCTTCGGCAAGAGTTGGACTGTCTCATCAGCCAGTCAAACTGATCTTGGAATCTCCTGCATCAATCGCAGGCCGAGCGCTTCGACGAGTCGATCCAGCGCCGGTGTGGAAAGCTCAGCCTCTCCCGCTCGAAATTCCGACAGAAGACGATCATCAATTCCTGCCGCCCGCGCAATCTCGCTGATAGGTCGGCGCGATGAGACAATGGCCCGACGGATGTCCCCCAGCAAGCCCGGTTGACCAGCCGCCATTTTGATTCGTTGGAAATGGACGAGATTCTCCTCCTTGGCTTGCAGCTCCTGCTCCGCCGCGATTCGCCAGGCGTGGCTTTGCTCCGGAGTGAACGAGATTTCAGTTCGGTGTTCGCCGTGATCTTTCGCGCGTTGAATGAGTTCTCGTTGTTCGCCGTTAAGGTTCATTTCGATTCTATTCCTCCACCTCGTAGGCGGTGATGGGCTCGATGACGTCGTCGTCAAGCCGTCTGAAAACGCAGCACAGATAACGGCCTTCAGTGGTTGAGCCAAATGCGAGCGGGTTGCCGGAGGACCGGCTTATCTCTTGGTAGTCAGGATTGCTGACGACGTGCTCAAATTCTTCAGGCGATACCTCATGCTCGGCGAGATGCTCAATTATTTCAGGCGTCCAAACGTAGAAGTAAAGCGGCATGCTGGTTCCAAATGAATTTTAGGCCATTCTAGCTTGGAATCTCCTCTGTTTCACTATTAACTGGGACGTTTCTGGTGTTAACGTCAAACGGACGGAATCGACGAAGGTTGGCATACTGAACATGACTGAGCTCCTGTTTCCACCGCGGCAAATGCCCTTCTGCGAGCAACGTTTGGCCGCTAAAATCGCCGCCCACTTGCGGCGCTGCTGGCAGCGCCAACTCAGCGGTCACTTGCGAGCGGACGGATGCGATCATCGCTTTGCACACTCGCGCTTGGCGTCGTGATTGCGCTTTCCGCCGCCGGCTGCCTATCTCTGTCGCCGCGAGAAAAGTCGGATCTTGCCCGCCAGAAAAGCGACGCCGCGGCCTATCTCGCGCACCCGACGACCGTTGGCCAGCTCGTGCTGCACGCGGACTTCATGCTGCCGCCGGAGCACCGCATGCTCACCGAGCTGCAGAATGAGCGGGAACTGATCTGCGACCGGCTGCAGCTCAAGCCGAGCAAAGAGCCGATTCACGTTTATCTGTTCTCGGACGAAGCGTCCTACCGCGACCACGTCACGAAGAAGTTCCCCAATTTTCCTGAGCGGCGGGCGATCTTCGTCGAGAGCGACGTCGAGCTTTCGGTGTACGCTCATTGGGGCGAGGCCGTCGCCGAAGATTTGCGGCATGAGGTGGCGCACGGCTATCTGCACGCCTCGATTCCGAGCTTACCGCTCTGGCTGGACGAAGGCCTGGCCGAGTATTTCGAGGTGGGCCGGGGCCGGCGAGGCGTGAATCGCACGCACGTTGAATATCTCAACGGCCAACTGGCGGTCGGCGGCTGGCAGCCGAATTTGCCGCGATTGGAGGCGATCAAATCGGCCGCCGATATGACGCAGCTTGACTATGCAGAGGGGTGGCTGTGGGTTCACTTTCTGCTCGAATCACCCGACGGCCACGCGAGCGTACTCACGACATTCTTGACCGATTTGTACCGCGCAGAGCCGCCAGGTCCGCTTAGCGAGCGCATCCGTGCGGCGATTCCGAAAGCGGATGCGGCGGTTGTCGCGCATTTGAAGTCGTTGCCCGTGGATGCGGTTGGAAATTGAAGTTTCGAGGGCCAATAAGGGAGGGCGAAGGTCTTGCTGCGCAAGTGTAGCCGTCTCGCTCCGCGAAACGGAGCCTCTCGTGGAGCGAGAGGCCTACACTTGGCTAGATCATGCCTAGCGGATTCGGGCCGGACAGCTTTTCGATCGTGCCGACGTACATTGAAAACACGCGGAAGATCAGCACGATGATCATCGCGGCCACCAGCGCCCACACGAGGTAGCCAAACACCTGGGCCAGCACGCTGATCGCTGCTTTCGCCCGTTCGCGGTACTCGGCCGACAGCCGCTCCATCGTCTCGGCGATCATGCCGGTCTTCTCGCCGACTTCCATCGCGTCGAGCAGCTCGCGCGGAAACGCTTCTGTCTTGACCAGCGCCGTGTGGAGCGTCTCCCCTTGCTCGATACTCTTGACGACCTTCGGCGCCTGCTGCCAGTAAAAATCATTGCCTGCGGCGTCGAGCGCTAGCGGCAGCGACTTCCGCAAATCCATCGGCGTGTCCAATAGCAACTGCAGCGCCCACGTGAAACGGGCCAGGCACAACGTCGTCAGTGCTCCGCCGATAATCGGTATCTTCAACGTCATCCGCTGCAGGGAGCGAGTCCAGCGAAACCCGTGCCGGGCGACGTAAAAGCTCAGCGTCACTTTAATCGTCGAAACCACCAGGAAGCTGCAATATAAGAGCAGGGCGTTAGAGCCCGAGATGCCCAGGCCGAACATATCGAGCGGCTTGCCGTCCATGTCCTTGAGGTTCAAGGCGCCGACGACGGCGATGGTGATGCCCACCACAATCACGGCCAGCACGAGCTGGATCAACGGCCAGCTTAGCGCGGTGAGAAACGAGCGCCGCGCGGCGACCGTGTCCTCATAATTCTCGGCAAGCTGCCGGTAGGCGCGATCGAGCTGACCCGTGGCGTCGCCGATGCCGACGATCTCGCGGAACAGGGACGGAAAAAAGTCGCCGGTCTTTTTGAGCGCGTCGCCGATCGATTCCCCTTTGGACAGCTCATCGGCCACCTTGGCGACGACCCGCCGGCGGACGGGGCGGCCGCGCTCGGCCTCATCCCGCCAGATGCGGCGGTCTTCCAGCCCCGCCTTGGTGGCAATAGCCAGCCGCCGGCAGAGTTGGGCCAGCTCTCGCAATCGAATCCGCGGCGAAAAGTTCATCGGTGTATTCTAGCCGGACGTTGATTTGAGGCAGTAGTTTTGATGATGGCGCACAAGTTAGCCCCCGGTCAATGACCGGGGGCTAACTGACGAGCTCGCGAATAAGTGTTCAAACCTCGCCGATGTCCTCGTTCCAAAGCTCCGGCCGCGCCGCAATGAATGCCCGCATCAGTTCAACGCATTCAGCGTCGTCGCGAATCTCTAGCTCACCGCCGCGCGAGCGCACATAGTCCTCCGGCCCGCGGAAAGTGCGATTCTCGCCGATCACGACCCGCGGAATGCCGTAGAGCAGAACCGTGCCGCTGCACATGTCGCACGGCGAAAGGGTGGAATAGAGCACCGACCGCCGATAGTCACTCGCCTTGAGCCGGCCGGCGTTTTCCAGGCAATCCATCTCCGCGTGCAGAATCGCGCTGCCGCGCTGCACCCGCCGATTGTGCCCGCGGCCGACAATCTGGCCGTCGATCACCAGCACCGAGCCAATCGGAATGCCCCCCTCGGCCAGGCCGGCCTTCGCTTCGTCGATCGCCGCTTGCAGAAAGGCGTCCATAAAGCATTTTTTGCCGCGAATCGCGCGAATTGACGCTAATCAAGGACAATCAGAATTTATAAGGATTTCAAACAGGAGCTAACAGAGGTAACAGAGAAGACGAATTGAATGACTTCTCTCCCTGTCTCTTTCCTCTGTTACCTGCAGCTACTCTTTTCCGCCGCCGGTTGCGGTTCTTAATGCTCCAGTTGTTAACTTTCGACTGATTCGCGTCTATTTGCGTGATTAGCGGCCAAAATCCTTTCCTCACGCAAACAGCGGGGTGAATTTGAAGGCGGCTCCATCGAACAGGCCGCGGTCGCTCAGCTTGAGCGCTGGTATCACGAGCAGCGCCATAAATGACAGCGTCATGAACGGCGCGCGCAGCGTCGAGCCCCAATCCTTTACCGCGGCGTCTAACTCCTGATACGCGTGCGCCACTTCCTGGCACGTGCTAGTCGCCATCAGCCCCGCCACCGGCAGCGGCAGCACCCAATGGTCCCCTTCGCGGTGGTTCACGGCCGCCAGGCCGCCGCGGGCTTCCATCACCGCGTTCACGGCCGCGGCGATGTCGTCGTCATCCGCGCCGACGGCAATCACGTTGTGCGAATCGTGAGCAACGCTCGAAGCCATCGCTCCGTCGCGCAGCCCGAAGTTCTTCACGAACGACACCGCCGGCTTGGCTTTCCGATAGCGATTGACGACGACCATTTTCAGGATGTCGTGCTTAGGGTTGCTCACCGTTTGCTCGTCAACCACCAGCGGCGCCACCGACAGCCGGTTGGTGATGAGCTGCCCGTCGAGCGCCTCGATCACCTGCAGCTTGCCCGGCCGCATCGGCACGGCAAGCTCCTCCGGCTGCACGTAACTCGGCACGAACCGGTTGACGACCTCCGGCATAACGCGCGGGATGAGCGTCTTGCCATGCTCCGCCACCAGCTCGCCGTCGATCCACGTCCGCCGCACGTCGAACGACGTAAGCGAATCGACTTCGATGAAGTCCGCCGGATCGCCCACGCGAAGCTGGCCAACATCGAGGCCGTAATGCTCGATCGGATTGAGGCACGCCGCCTGTAACGCGTCGAACACGTCGATGCCACGTTCGACCGCACGGCGGACGAGCCCATTAATGTGCCCCGCGAGCAATTCATCCGGATGCTTGTCATCGCTGCACAGCATCGTCATCGCCGGATGCTCGCCCAGCAGCGTGTACAGCGCGTCGAAGTTGCGAGCGGCTGATCCCTCGCGGATTGAAATCTTGCAGCCGGCCTGAATCTTGTCGAGCGCTTCCTCCTTGGTGAAGCACTCATGATCCGTCGTAATTCCCGCCGCGATGTAGCTGGCCGCCTGCTCGCCGCGAAGGCCCGGCGCGTGCCCGTCCACCCGCTTGCCGCGGGCATGCGCCGCGTTCACTTTGGCGAGGCACTCGGCGTCGCCGTTCAGCACGCCGGGGAAGTTCATCATCTCACTGAGATAGCGAATCCGCGGATCGTCGAGCAGCGCTTCAACTTCGGCGACCGAGATCGCGGCCCCTGCCGTTTCAAACGTCGTCGCCGGCACGCACGACGGCGCCCCAAAATAAAACTTGAATGGCGTGCGGCCGCCGTTCTCCAGCATGTACTCGACGCCGGCCACTCCCAGCACGTTGCCGATCTCGTGCGGATCGCTGACGGTCGCCACTGTGCCATGCACAACCGCCGCCCGGGCGAATTCACTCGGCACGAGCATCGAGCTTTCGACATGCACGTGGGCGTCGATGAACCCCGGCAGGAGGAACGAATCGGCCGGTTTGTCCGTCGGCTCAATCGCCGCGATGCGACCGTCCGCCACCTCGACCGCAGCCCGTAAGATACGCCTACCGCGGATGTCCACGAGGTTGCCGACGACGGTTTGCCGCTTCGCGCTCATGCTCAGGCGATCCCCCGTACTTGAACGGGCAGTTCTCAGGAACGCCGCCCGCGCCCTCCGCGTCCACGTCCCCGGCCGCCGCGTGCGCGATCGCGCGACGGCCCCGGCCGCTGCGGCGAATTCTTTCGCGACTGCATGTTGGTCTCGACCATCACGCCGATGGCTTCCGACCAGGTGGGAATGTTCTTGTGCGAGCCGCGCGGACCTACTTCGTCGCCGTCCTCGTCCTCATCATGATCGTGCGCTTCGCCGTGAGCGGATTCATCTGACTCTTCTTCGTCAAACGTTTCATCATCGGCCTCATCGTTCGATTCTGCCCGCGTCGGCCGTTCGCTGGAACTACGGCCGCCGCGACCGCGCCGTCGTCGCCGTCGCGGCCGTTCTTCGCCGCCTTCGGCTTCCTCGGATCCGCGCTCGCCGGTCTCGGCCTCCTCTTCGCCGTGCTCCGCCTCGGAGGCTTCATCCCATCGATCGCCCTCTTCCGCCGGTTCCTGCTCCGGGCGTTCGCGATCTTGCCGACCAGGGCCGCGCCCGCGTCCGCGACGGCGGCGCCGCTTGGGCCGTTCGCGTTCGTCAGTGGAGGCTTCTTCGCCGGCGCCTTCCTTCAGCTCCTGGCCTTCAAATTCCTCCTCAACAGACTGCTCGTCGCGCTTGGGTCGAGACTTTTCGTTGATGTCGCGCCACTGCGGTCCCGGGCGCCCCTCCGGCTTGCGCGGCGGCTTCTCTACCGGCGGCAGCGCTGAGAACGAGCCCGCTTGGAACAAGGCCTCGAACGCATTGCGCGCCGCTTCGCCGGACAACGCCGACGAATCCTCGCCCGCCGCCTCGATCTCGCCCCCGCCGAAGTCATCGTCCACTTCGAATTCAACGTCAGAGATTTCCTCCTCAATGATCTCCTCGAACGCGGATTCCATCGGTTCGATCTCGGCAAAGCTCGCTTCCATCGCCTCGGAGCCGCCCGTTGGCGTCTCGCTGGTGGCGGTACTCCGCTTCCGCGGCGGCTCCAGCTCCGCTGGAACCTCGATGCCGAACTGGTCAGCCAGCGCGTTCCAATCGCCACGCTTCGCCTTCGGCGGCGGAGCGGCGGCCGCCGGCGGCTCCAACTGCGTCTCAATCGCCGGCCGCTTACGTTCCAGCGCGTCCGGCGCCGGCTCGGCCCCGAGCTGCTGCAATAAATCGTCCCAAGAGGAGCTGTGTTTCTCGTCCATAACCGAAGGCTTGAAAAAGGGTCTGCCCGCCCACCCGGCGCGCCAGCGGCGACAATGGGCAAACGCTCAATATAAAGCTTTCAGCGAATCCCGAACAGGATGCCACGATTGTGCAAAGTCCAGGGGCCCGCCTACCCTCGGCTCGCCGCAGCCGCCCGAATAGAATACCAGAGCCCCTCAGCCAGCCCCTCCCTCAAGTACTCGCTGCCATGACGGAACATCGCAGTCCGACCGCTGACCCCGCCGCCTTTCCCGCCGTGGAGGACGTCGAAGTCCGCGGCCACATCATTGACAGCCTCATCCTGCCGAAGGTCCTCGACGGCATCACCGCCGCCGGCGGGCAGTTCGCCATCAAGGACATCGCTGTCGGCCACAACCGCACCGACCCTAGCTTCGCCCGCATCGAGGTCCGGGCGGCCGATGAGCAAGCCCTGCACAACATTATCGCCATAATCGCCGACCACGGCGCCGTCCCCGTGCATGGCGGCGACGCCCGGCTGGTGACGGCCGACATGGACGGCGCCTTCCCCGAAGGTTTTTACAGCACGACCAACCAACGGACGGAAGTCCGCGTCGGCGGCCACTGGCTGCCGGTCGCCGATCAGGAAATGGACTGTGGCATCGTCGTCGATCCGGCAGGAGACGCGTGCCGATGCGTCCCGATGACCGATGTCAAACTTGGCATGACGCTCGTCGTCGGCCACATGGGCGTTCGCGTCTTTCCGCTGGAACGCCAGGACCAGGGCCACGCCTTCGCGTTCATGAACTCCTCCGTTTCGACCGAGAAGCCCAAAGGCGTCGTCATTCGGGAGATCGCGCGACAACTGTTCGAGAACCGCCGCGGGCCAGGCAAGTCGCTGCTCGTGGGCGGTCCGGCCATCGTTCACACCGGCAGCGGCCCCTTGGTGTGCGAGCTGATCCGCGGCGGCTACATCCACAAGCTCTTCGCCGGCAATGCGCTGGCCACCCACGATATTGAGCAGGCGATTTTCGGCACGAGCCTCGGCGTGAACCTGAGCGAAGGCACGATCGTGGACGCCGGCCACGAGCACCACCTGCGGGCGATCAACCGCATCCGCCGCGCGGGCTCGATCTCCGCCGCCGTTGAAAAGGGCGTTCTCACCAGCGGCATTATGCACGACTGCATTCGCTACGGCGTGAGCTTCCATCTCTCAGGCAGCATCCGCGACGACGGCCCGCTGCCCGACGTCGTGACCGACGCGCTAGAGTGCCAGCGCATCATGCGCTCAATGATCGACGACGTGACGTTCTGCCTGATGATCGCCA
>JAICUM010000756.1 GCA_025935855.1 Pirellulales bacterium
CCCTCCACAACTTGATCTTGTGCATAGAGACTGTTCAGAGCCTCTTGCGCTTCAGCGGCGATTCGCAGGATGGCGCCTTCGGTATCCATAGGCACGTTACCGCTCAAACTCCAACTGCAGCACCTCCATCTCCCCGCCCAGCATCGACGTCGCTCGATGCGCTGTCACCTGCACCTCCTCCGTCAGCCCTATGGTGTCCCCATCCCGAATCACCTTCCGCTGATCCAGTTGATAGTGCGCAATGTTGTACGCGTAATCCAACAGCTCCTGCGGTGTCCCGCCAAAATCGCGAACCTCGAGCTCCGTCGCCCCGAGCGCCTCCAGCCCCGTCGTGAACAGCCGCACGCCGCCTCTGGTTGATTCCTCAATCCGGAAATCGACCCACAAAAACAGCGGCATGCTTCCCTCGCCCATCTGCACCGCCTGCTCGACGAACGCCTCCGGCGAATGCACCAGCCGCCCCGGCCCCCAAAACACGCCCACGCTCGGCGAAGCCGCCGCCACCGCCGTCACCAGCCGCGTCAGCGCCATCGCCTTCGCAATCGGCCTCCCTCCTTCATCCACCAGCGCAACCAGCAAATGCGCTGAATGATGCCGCAGCGCGATGCTCGCCTCCGGCCAATACCAGGCCGTCGCCGCCGGTCCTTCCAACTGCGAACAAGGAATCGGCCGTGGCACAAGCGACACCGCCGCCGTCGCGTCGCCACGGGTCAGCGTCAACAAATTCTCCGTCGAGCTAGAAAGAACGGGCTGCAGCGCATCAGGAAAACGTTCCTCATACCAAGCCGCCACCTCCTCAAACCCTGGTAGTCGCGCCTCTTCCAGCGCCACCAACGCCAACCAACGCAAAGGATGATTCATGCCCATTCCTACATAGCCCGGCCATTCTGGCCGGACGCGCTGGGTGCCACTGCTGGCTTGTCCAGCAGTGCGAAGCGTGTACACGGCGCCCACTGCCGGACGAGCCAACAGTGGCACGCTCACTCTATTCACTATTCTCTCGCCGCTGCGCCTGCACCACGCGCGGCAACCCCGCCAAATCCTTCACCGTCGGCCGCCGCTCCAGCCGCGGCTCCTGCCCCACGAGCGTCTCGACCCGCCCCACAATCGTCGGGCTGATCTCCATTAAGAACCACCCGCCGGGCCTCAGCCGCTCGCCCGCCTGCGAAATCAGCCGCTCGATCACCGTCGTGCCTTCCACGCCGCCGTCCAAGGCGGTATGCGGTTCGTACCGCCACACGTCCGGCGAAAGCTGCTCCATTTCCGCCGTCTTAATGTACGGCGGGTTGCTCACGACCAGGTCGAACTCCCGGTCCGCCGGCACGCCGTCGAACAAGTCGCTCTGAAACCACTCGACCTGCTCGCCCACGCCATGCCGATCGGCATTCCGCCGCGCCACCGCCAGCGCCGCCTCGCTCACATCGACCGCCGTCACATGGGCCGCTCCCAGCCGCTTTGCGAGCGCCACCGCAAGAATGCCGCTTCCGGTGCCGACGTCCGCGATCTGAATGCCGTCGTTCCGCTCGGTCAGCGGCAACTGCTTCGCCACGTCGAGCGCGCGAATAACGACCAGCTCCGTCTCTGGCCGCGGTATCAGCACGTCCGGCGACACCTCAAACGGCATCGAAAAGAACTCGCGCTGCCCCACCAGATAAGCCACCGGCATCCCCGCGGCCCGTTGCTTCACCAGGTCGCGAAACCGCTGCCGCACCTCCTCGCTGGCAATCTCATCGAACGCCGTGTACAGCTCAATCCGCTTGCACCCGCGCACATGAGCCAGCAGCACCTCGGCATCCAGCCGTGGACTCTCCGCCCGCCGATCCCGCAAGAAATCGGTCGTCCAATTCAACACACGCCCAATCGTCCACGGCTCATCTGCCATGCGAGAATTC
>JAICUM010000264.1 GCA_025935855.1 Pirellulales bacterium
CGATAAGCTCCGACAGAGGCGGCGCGCAGCCGAGCGCACACCGCGGCGTCCGCTAAGGGGGCGGAGAATAGGAATGCTGGCGAGAGGGGTCAAGGGAGAAGCAGTGGCCCCTGCTCATGGCGGATCGTAGCCGCTGCCGCCCCAGGGGTGGCAGCGGCAGATGCGGCGGATGCCCCGCCACGTGCCGCCGAGGGCGCCGTATTTCTTCACGGCGTCGATAAAATACTGGCTGCACGTAGGCTGATAGCGGCACCGCGGGCCGAGCCAAGGGCTGATCAGAAGCTGATAGCATCGAACTCCGCCGACGAGCAACCGTCGTGGCATGGCCAGCAGTTGTCGGGCGAGGAAGTTCATTGCAACTCTGGATCAGCAACGGCCCGTTTTGCTGGCAGGTGTTTGGAAAGCCGATTCGCGAGATTCAAAAGCGAATTCTGTATGACTTGCATTTGAGGCGCGATCTTGCCTTTGGGCATGACGACAAAATCGAGCGGCGGCAGCTCTTTTTGCGAAAGCCGAAATGCCTCGCGCAAGCTGCGCTTCCATCGATTGCGCTCGACCGCCGGACCAACTTTTCGAGAGACGATCAAACCCAGCCGCGGCTGATTCAGATTGTTCTCGCAGGCGTAGACCACGAGCAAACCGTCCGAACGAGACTGCCGGCGCGCGAAGACTCGATCGAAGTCCGCGGTTTTCAGCAGTCGGTGCGATTTGGAGAAAGAACCGCCGCTCATGCGAGCGTCTCGCCGCTATTGGACTGATCTGAGACTGTATCTGACGACGCCTTTGGCGGATTCAGTGAAGCGTTTGCCGGCCTGTTCGCGAGTGGGTCGTTTTGGCGGTGCAATGGCTGCCGATCTGGGGGGACGGACCGGCCTCGGCGGTGAACGCCTTGCCGCCGGACCCAATGGCCGCCGAGCAGGATGATTGCCACGATCAGCAAGCCAACGAGGACAATGCCCAGCAGCGCCATGATAACCGCCGCCCGTGTGGGTGGCGGCAGCTTTTGGGCGCCGGCTTGCGCCCACACTACCGGCGGAGCGAATGTCGCCAGTTGCCGCGAGATGGTCACCACAGCAGAGTTGCTCGCGGATTCTCGGAGTGCTTGGCGGCGATGGCGGCGATTTCGCGTCGATCGTCTTCCGGCATGCTTTTGGGTACGACAATTTGCAGCTCGGCATACAGGTCGCCGAATGTGCCTTTGGCCGGCTTTACGCCGTGGCCTTTGACACGCAGCCGCCGTCCGCTGGAAGATGCCGGCGGAACGGTGAGCGTGATGGTTCCGTGCGGCGTCGGCACGTCGATCTTGCCCCCTAGCAGCGCCTCAGCGAGCGTGATGGGGACGTTCACTTCCAGGTCGTGGCCCTCGCGGCGGTAGAACGGATGGGGCGCCACGTGAATGCGGATGAGAATATCGCCCGCCGGCCCGCCGTCTTCGGCGGCTTCCCCCTGGCCGCGGAGGCGAATCCTTTTGCCGTCTTCGATGCCGGCAGGGATTTTCACTCGAATGGTTTCGGTGTTGCCGCTGGCGCGGCGGATGGCGATCTGCGCTTCGCCGCCGAGAACGGCCGTCGCGAAGGGAATCTCAAGATCATGTTCCAGATCGACGCCGGCTGACTCACGATGTCGAGCCGCCTGCTGCCGTCGACCCTGGTTGAAGTGGCGAAAAAGATCGGCAAAGCCGCCGCCGCCAAAGTTTGCTGCGCCTCCTCCACCTCCGCCGAACAGATCCTCGACGTTGAATTCAAATCCGCCCGCCCCTGCTCCTGCATCCGGAGCGCCGCCGGGCCAGGCCCGACCACCGGGGTGGGCGCCGGCGCCCATTTGCTCATAAGCGCTCCCATAGCGATCGTACATTTCGCGCTTCTTCGGGTCGCTCAGGACGTCGAAAGCACTTTGGACCTGTTGGAACTTTTCCTTGGCGTTGGGGTCGTCGGGATTGAGGTCCGGATGGTGTTTGCGCGCGAGGCCCCGGTAAGCCTTTTTGATATCATCGGCCGAGGCGGTGCGAGACACGCCGAGCGTGGCGTAATAATCCTCAGCCATAGGCGATCAACTGATTATCGCTCTGAAAAACGGGTGATGAACTGGGTTTGCAAAGGCTGTGCCTGAATTCCATTTTATCCGGCGGAATAGGGGTGAATAGACGTTGGCCGCTAACTCAGCGGCCCGCGGAGGGGCTTATTTACGGCGTGCTAAGCTTGTGCATGAACAATCCGCCTATTCGACAAGTGGTCGTCTCCGCGAGCGGTACGTTCGCGTGGCTGCTTTTTGCTCTCGCATTCGCACGTGGCGACAGGTTGTTCGCAGCGACTTCTGGCGGAACGCTGACGCTCAAGGCCTCTGACCAAGAAACGAAGGAACCGCTCGCAGCACGGCTGGAGCTGCGCGACAACCGAGGACGGCCGGTTCGAACTCGTCCGGAGGAGGCCATCGTTGTCGCCGACAGCATTTACTTCGATGGCATCGTCACGGTGAGGTTGGCGCCCGGGCATTACACCTTCCTGGCCGAGGTCGGTCCGGAGTTCATCACGCGGTCCGGCAATTTGACCGTCGAGCCGAACTCCGAGGGCACGCAGGAACTGCCGTTTGAGCGGAAGGTGAACATGCACAAGGAAGGCTGGTGGGCCGGCGACTTGGATGTGCAGCTTCGAGCAAAAGACCTGCCAATGGTCATGAAAGCTCGCGTGGTTGATTTCGTGCCGGTTACGACGACTGTGAACGATCATGGTAAATGCCGCGAGCTGAAGCCGGCTGCCAGGGTGCGTTCAGCCAAAGCGGCTGTCCAGCGCACATCACAACTGTTCGGCCCTTGGGCTGCCGCGGATTGCCGGCGGGGTAATTGCTTGTTGGCGGTCAGCCTTGAAAAGCTGCCGGATGTCTGCCATTGGAAGGCGGATGATTCGTCGCTCGCATCCGCAGAGGCAGCGCATGAAGCAGGGACCTGCGTGGCGATGACGCCCTACTCTTGGGATCTGCCGCTGTGGGTGGCCAGTCACAAACTTGACGCGGTGGATGTGATCAACCGGCATTCACAGTTGAACGCGGCGATCGATAACGAAGCCGACGGCAGGCCGCGCCAGCGGATCGAATTCTCAGGCAAGAGTGGAAACGGCCGATACGCCGAGGCAATCTACCATCACTTGCTCAACTGCGGGCTGCGTATACCGCCCGCCGCGGGAAGCGGCGCCGGCGCCACGATGGGCGGACGTTCGATCAGCTCGCCGTTGGGAACCAATCGCGTGTATGTACGCTGCGGCGAAACGTACACGCGCGAAAGCTGGATGGAGGGTCTTCGTGCAGGCCAGGTGAGCGTGACCAACGGGCCGCTACTGCGCGTTAAGGTAGAGGGCCAGCCGCCGGGACACGTCTTCCAGCTTGAATCCGGCGAGAAACGCGAATTTCAACTTGCTCTCAACCTGGCCTTTTACGAGGCCACTCAGGTCGAGTATCTGGAAATTGTCAAAAACGGCCAGGCCATCCACCAGATTCGGGTAGATGAATTCGCGAAGATGGGCGGCCGGCTGCCCAGCGTGCCGTTCGATTCGAGCGGTTGGTTTCTTGTTCGGGCGGTGACGAACAACTCGAACGTCTATCAGTTCGCGACGACGGGGCCTTACTATGTCGAGGCGAACTATCAGCCGCGCATCAGCCGGGCGAGCGTGCAGTATTTCTTGAATTGGCTGGACGACGCGGCGAAGAAGTTCACGGGCAATGCAGCCGTGCTGGCGGATATCGAAGCGTCGCGGCCGTTCTGGAAAGAGCTGCTGACCAAAGCGAACGCCGACTAACTGCGGCAACTAGCCGGAGGGCCACGCCCTCCGGGTCCCGGACCGCGTGGCGGTCCGGCTAGTTCCGAGTAGGATGGGCTTGCCGTCTTCGGCAAACCCATCAACATTTGAGAATGGCCCGACGTCGATGGGTTCCTGCTGCGCAGCGAACCCATCCTACGTGACTACGTGACTTCAGTGTGACTTTGCGGCGGCTTTGATTTTCGCCGCCAGGTCGCCGTCCGATGACTGCCCGTTGAGCGGCGTTGCGACGACCGGCTTCGCGGCCACACTAGTCGGCGCCGTGGGCAGCAGATCCCGTTGAGCGCGATGTTCCGGCTCGTCGTGCCACGCCGAAGCCCGTACATAGGTGCCATCGGACATCAGCACGCGGGCTCGCGTATTGTCCTGCAAATACGCCGGAATGATTTCCTCGATAATGCGGCGCCGCGGCTCCGGCGCCTCGATCGGGAACATCACCTCAACGCGGCGTTCAAAGTTCCGCGGCATCCAGTCGGCGCTGCTCAAGTAAACTTGCGCCTTGTTGCCTTCGCCGAAGACCATGACGCGGCTGTGTTCGAGGAAACGATCGACAATGCTGCGGACGCGAATATTATCGGAAATCCCTGGCAAATCCGGACGCAGGCAGCAAATGCCGCGGATCACCAGGTCGACGGGCACGCCGGCCTGGCTGGCGCCGTAGAGGGCTTCGATCGTCTCGCTATCCACCAGTGCGTTCAGTTTGGCGAAAATGCGCGCCGCTTTGCCCTCGCGAGCGCGCTGGGTTTGCTCGTTGATGAGGTCAACCGTTCGCTGGTGCAAATCCTGCGGCGCCACGACGAGCTTCTTCCACTCATGGCCCTGCGAATAGCCGGTGAGAAAGTTGAACAGCGCCGTGCAATCGTCGGCGATGAGTTTGTTCGAGGTGAACAGCGCCAGGTCGGTGTAAAGCCGGGCAGTCGCCGGATTGTAGTTGCCGGTACCCAGATGAACATAGCGGCGCACTTTGGGGCCTTCCTGGCGCACCACCATGGCGAGCTTGCAGTGCGTCTTCAAATCCATGAAGCCATACACCACGTGTACGCCCGCGCGTTCCATTTGCCGCGACCAACTGATGTTGTTGGCTTCGTCGAAGCGCGCCTTCAGCTCGACCAGCGCGGTAACGTGCTTGCCGTTTTCAGCCGCCAGCATCAGCGCTTTCACGATCGGGCTGTCGCCGCTCGTGCGGTACAAGGTCTGCTTGATGGCCAACACGTGCGGATCTTCGGCCGCGCTTTGAATGAAATCGACAACCGGATCGAACGAGTCGAACGGGTGATGGAGCAGCACGTCGCGGTCGGCGATTTCAGCGAACAGGCTGTCGCCGCGCAGCAGCGAAAGGGCCTGCCGCGGCGTGAACGGCGGATCGCGCAAGGCATCTTTACCGGGCAGTCTGGCCAGCTCGGCAAGAGCGGTCAAGTCGAGCATCCCGTCGACGCGGTAGACTTCGGAGTACTTTTCGCCTTCGATGAAATAGTTCTCTTGTAGCTGCTCTTCGCCGACGAGCATGTCGAGCAAGTCGCGGCTCATTTCCTTGTGAACTTCCAGCCGCACGGCCTCGGAATGCTGGCGAGCGCGCAGCCGTGATTCGATCGCCCGCAGCATGTCGTCGGACTCTTGCTCCAGTAGATCGACGTCCATGTCGCGGGTCAGCCGGAACGTGGCGTGGTGGACGCTTTCGTAGCCGCCAAATAGCTCCGGCAGTTTGCAAGCGATGATGTCCTCGAGCAAAACGAACTTGTTTTCGTTCGGACCGCCGACGTCGATAAACCGCGGTAACACGCCCGGCAGTTGCACGACGGCGAACAGGTCAGGCGGGCCGAGGCCGCTCGTACGGTGCAAAAGCGCCGCCAGATACAGTCCGCGGTTGTGAAACCGCGGACTGGGATGGCTAGGATCGATCGCCATGGGCGTCAGAATGGGAAACGCCCGCTGGCGGAAAAACTCGTCGATCGTCTTGCGCTGCGGCTTATCGAAATCGCAGTGTTCGAGGATGTGAATGCCATTTTCGGCGAGGGCCGGCCGGACGGCCTTGTTCCAGCAGCGGTACTGCTGTTCGACCAACTCACGCGTGCGCTGCGAGATGCGCTGCAGCTGCGTGAGGGCGTCCAGTCCGTCGGCGGCAATGTCTTGTGGCGCCACCCCGCCGAACGCCTGCTCGCGCAAGCCCGCCACGCGCACCATAAAAAACTCGTCGAGATTCGAGCTGAAGATCGAGAGGAACTTCACGCGCTCCAAGAGCGGATTGGACGCGTCCTGGGCCTCTTCCAGCACGCGCGCATTGAACTCCAGCCAGCTCAGCTCGCGGTTGATGAAGTGTTCCGGTTGGTAGACGAGCTTGTCGGCCATGGCGTCATCGAGAAAGCGGCGGTTTAGCGGCCTTCCCAATTATAGCCCGCCGAGGACGCCAAAACGCAGTGCGATTGTACATCGCGCCGCGTTGAGCAGAGTAAAAAAACTCGGCTTTCAGTGCCTTACTCAGGAACTAGACGAGGGCGTCGAACACGCGCACCTCAGCCCAATTCGGCGACTGCTCGGCGATGAACTGTTTATGCCGCGGCGCCTCCTGGTAGCGGTCGTGGTCCGCCTGGCTTCCAAAGACCAGCAGCAGCGCCACGTCGAACGACTTGTCATTCACGGGGCGAACATAGGCTTCTGCCCGCAGGCCGGCGCTAAAATGCACCGTGCCAGGATGATCGGTCAGATACTTGTTGCAGGCGCCGATGAGAGAATCGCGCGCCACCGCGGATCGGTCCTTTAGCGTGAAGAACACTACGTGGGCCAGACATCGTTCTGAATTCGCCGCCATCGTTTGCCTTCTCAGTTAAGCCGCCGGAGCTTTGACGCGCTTGCCGTCGCGGAAGTATTCTTCCGTCTTCGATCCATCCGTGTTGTATCGGGTCACCTTGCCGTCGAGCTTGTTATTTACATAAGTGGCCTCGGC
>JAICUM010000531.1 GCA_025935855.1 Pirellulales bacterium
GCTTTGTTCATCATCGTGGCCGAGTCGATCGTGATCTTCGGCCCCATCGACCACGTGGGGTGCTCCAGGGCCTCGGCCATCGTCACCTTTTGCAGATCCGCCTGCGAGAGGTCCTTGAAGGGTCCGCCGCTGGCGGTGAGCACCAGCCGGGCGACTTCGGTCGTCCGGCCGGCCTTCAGGGCCTGAAACAGCGCGCTATGCTCGCTATCGACTGGCAGAAGTTGCCCCCCCGATTTACGGGTTAGCTCCGTAATCAGTTCGCCGGCCATGACCAGCGTTTCCTTGTTCGCCAGCGCGACCGTCTTCTTGGCTTCCAGGGCCGCCCAGGTACTTTCCAGGCCGACGCTGCCAACGATGGCCGCCAGCACAACATCCACTTCCTCCTCGGCGGCGACGCGGACCAGGGCCTCAGGCCCAGTCAGCAACTCACACGACTTCGGCAAACCTTTCCAATCAAAGCCGGCCGCGGCTTTCGCGTCGGTGGCGATCACCCAATGCGGCTTGAAATGCCGGGCCTGCTCCAAGAGGTCCGCCAGCCGCGTCTGGGCCGACAAGGCGACCGGCCGCAGCCGCCCTTCGCTAGCCTCGATCACTTCCAGCGCGCTGCGGCCAATGCTGCCAGTGGACCCAAAGACCGCTACACGTTTAGCTTTCGCGGCCATAGGCACTTCGGAGGGTCGATCAGAAACGCGATTAAGATTTGCTTACTCGAAACTAGCCGGAGGACCACGCCCTCCGGGATTCTCAGTTCCCGGAGGGCGTGGCCTTCCGGCTAGCGGGGCGTATTATCTGGCAGTTATGACTGTTAAGAGTGACATAACCGCTAGATGCATCGCACCGTAGGCCGCCGGGCGACGTACTGAGCAAGAAGCCGCGGCAGCCGCTCGTTCCAGGAACCGCCGAGCCGCGATTTTTCGAGCGCAGGCAGCATTTTAGGAGCGGCCGCCGAAGGCGACAACCCAGCCGTGAGGCGCGTTGCTGGCCGGTTTCCGCAAGCGAAAGCCGGCCGCAAGTGCTACCCTAGCATAGGGTAAGGGCATTCGATGGGTGACGCCAAAGGTTGTCCCAGACCGCCTCCATCCCGTACCATTTGGAGTGCTTGGCGAAGCACCTCTTTCGCAAACAGCCGCGGAGCTACGCTCTGCAGGTGTAGCCGTAGAGACTTCCCACGCGCTTCGACCTCGGAGCATAGCTCCGCGGCTCACTTGACCCACCACCCACACGCGGCTGCTAGTTCGCTAGCGCCGACTCGATCATGGACCAACCCAAGGACGCCCCGAAGCCCAAATCCTCTGACAAGAAGTCCGCTCCGCAGAACAACAATCTGTTGTGGTATCTGCTGGGCCTGGGCGTGCTGCTGTTGCTCCTGGTGACGGTCTGGGGCGCCACCGAGAAAAAGACGATCCAGTGGAGCGACTTCGAAAAGCTCATCGCCGCCAGCAATCCGAAGGCGCCGGAAAAGACGCCCAAGTACATCAAGATCGTCGATGAAACGACCAAGCCGCCCACCGAGCTGATGCTCAGCGAGCCGAAGGACATCCGCGTCGGGTCCAGCGAAATCAGCGGCACGGTCCTCGTCGCCCATCGCCGGCTGGCGGTCGAAGACGCCACAAAAAAAACCGCCGTCAGCGAAGGCGCGTTCAGCGACCCGGACCGCATGGGCTTCCGCGTCGCCTCGAATCCGCAGGTGGCCGATGTCGCGCTGAAGCTCCTCTCCGATAACAACATTCCTGACTACGGCATGGAGGAACCGCCCAGCCCGCTGCTGGGTTACATTCCGATCCTCGTGCTGACGGGCATGTTCGTCCTGTTGATGATCGTCATGCTCCGACGCATGGGCGGCGCTGGTTCGCCGATGGCCTTCGGCCGCAGCCGCGGCAAGCTGTACGCCCAGGAAGACATCGACGTCACGTTCGACGACGTCGCCGGCATTGAAGAAGCCGTTGAAGAGCTCCGCGAAGTCGTGGACTTCCTGAAGAACCCCGAACGCTACCACCGCCTCGGCGGTCGCATCCCGAAGGGCGTGCTCTTGGTCGGCCCGCCGGGAACCGGCAAGACGCTGCTCGCCAAAGCCGTCGCCGGCGAGGCGGGCGTGCCCTTCTTCAGCCTCAGCGGCTCGGACTTCGTCGAAATGTTCGTCGGCGTGGGCGCCGCGCGTGTACGCGACATGTTCCAGCAGGCCGAACAGCGCGCCCCGTGTATCGTGTTCATCGACGAGCTCGACGCCCTCGGCAAGACGCGCGGCAGCGGCCAGATCGGCGGGCACGACGAGCGCGAACAAACGCTCAACGCCTTGCTGGTCGAAATGGACGGCTTCGGCACCAACAGCGGCATCATCATCATGGCCGCCACGAACCGCCCGGAAACGCTCGACCCCGCCCTCTTGCGCCCCGGCCGCTTCGACCGCCACGTGCTGGTCGATCGTCCTGACGTCGCCGGCCGCGAGGAAATCCTGCAAGTCCATCTGCAGAAGATCAAAGTGGCCGAGGACGTGAACGTCAAGCAGGTCGCCGCGATCACCAGCGGGTTTGTCGGCGCCGACCTGGCGAACGTCGTGAACGAGGCAGCCTTGCTCGCCGCCCGAAACGGCAAGAAGGCCGTCGGCATGGAAGAGCTGAACGAAGCCGTCGAGCGCGCCGGCGCCGGCCTCGAAAAGAAATCCAAGGTGATGCACCAGGAGGAAAAGCTCCGCGTCGCCTACCACGAGAGCGGCCACGCGCTGGTCGCCTACTCGCTGCCGAACACCGACCCCGTGCATAAGGTCTCGATCATCCCGCGCGGCCTCGCGGCACTCGGCTACATGATGCAGCGGCCCGAACAGGACCGGTACCTGATGACCCGCGGCGAGCTGGAAAGCCGCATCCAGGTCTGCCTCGGCGGCACCGTGGCCGAGGAGCTCGTGTTCGAGGACATTTCCTCCGGCGCCCAAAACGACCTGGAGCGGGCCACCGAAATCGCCCGCAGCATGGTCATGGACTTCGGCATGAGCCGCTTGGGCCGCGTGAACTTCCGCGAAAGCACCCGTAGCCCGTTCATCTACAACGGCTCGGACTACGGCCGCGTCCAGCACCACAGTGAAGAAACGGCCCGCGAAATCGACCAGGAAGTCAAACGCATCCTCGACGAAAACCTGGAACGCGTCCGCACGATCCTCGGCGAGCGCCGCCAATCGCTCGAAGCGGTGACCAACGCGCTCATGGAGCACGAAACCATCGACTCCGAGCAGCTCAAGCGGATCATGGAGCAGACCTCGCCGGGGGCGCGCATCGTACCGGGAACCGAAGCGGAGCCGAAGCGGCCGAACCTGCGGCCGTCGAGCGAGGAATTGAACAGAGAAAAAGAAGCCGGGGCGGGACATTAGCCATAGGTGTGAACAGTTTATGGACCTCACCGCCGTTTTCATGCAGGTGCCCGAAGGCTACGTCGCCTTTGTCGAGGAGCTTCCCGGCGCCAACAC
>JAICUM010000115.1 GCA_025935855.1 Pirellulales bacterium
AAACTCCTTTTCGCCGATGCTCATCTCGGCGTACATTGGCCGGTCTTTCACAATCGTGTAGACGACCGAATTCGGCGAGACCGTGCCGAACGGCGTGAGCTTGGCCTCCAGGCTGCCGACCTCGATCCAGCGGCCGTTCACGGCTTTGCCGAAGTAGGCGATGCCGTCGATCGGGGCCTTGAGTTCCATCAGGGCCTTGTCGGCGCGCAGCTTGGAGTTGTTCTCGACGCTGCGCTGGCGGGCCTCGCGAAGCGACTCAAGCTCATACCGCTCCTTGTTCAGGCCGAGCGACTTGGCCATTTTGGCCCGTTCGAACTCGATCTTCGCGAGGTCCACGGCGGTCTGGAGCGATTTCTCTCGCCGGGGGATCGACACGTCGAGCGTATAGTCGTGGCTGATCTTCGTGTAATCGACGAAGAACTTGGCCGCCTCGACTTGGAACTTTTGCCGCTTGAGGACGATCTCTTCGGTTTCCTCGGTCATCTCGTCGGCCTTGTACATCTTTTCGAGCTGATCGAGTTCTTCCTTGGCGTTTTCGTAGTCCTGCTCGGCGCTCTTCAGGAAGTAGTTCGCCATCTTCTCGGACATCGACCGCATGGTCTTTTGGAAGCGCTCGTATTCGTCCTTCGCCTGGTCGAACTCACGCTGGGCCTGCTCGTAGTTCAGGTCGATGGATTTCTCCAGCCGTGGGAATTCCTCCTCGGCCTCCATGAGCGTGACTTCGCCGAGGTGCGAGGACAGCTCCTTGTCCTCGATGGCCTCGTTGATGTCCTTGTCGTCGAACTTCACGAGGACGTCGCCCTTGTGAACGCGCGTGCCGTGGGGGACGGCTTCAAGCACCTTGAACTGCGACCAGACCTCCGGCCGAAGGGCGACTTCCTCGGATTCCTTGGCAATGAAGACGGCCTCGGTCTCGACTTCGATCTTGAGGTCCTTTTTCTTGACCTTGACGGTGTCGGGCTTTTTCTTTTCTTCCTTGCCGGGCTTCTTGTCGGCGGAGGGCTTCGCCTCGGCTTTTTTCTCGTCGGAGGCTTTTTCGTCTTTAGCTTTGTCGTCCTTCTTGGGTTCTTCCTTGGCGGCGTCTTTTTTCTCCTCGGATTTCTTTTCGTCGGCAGCCTTTTTGTCGTCAGCCGGCTTGTCCTTGGCGGCTTCGTCTTTCTTCTTGGCGTCGTCTTTCTTGGGCTCGTCGTCGGCCTTCTTCTTGGCGCTGTCGGCGTCCTTGGCGTCTTTGTCCTTTTCATCATCGGCCGTCGGCGCCTGCCGCAATGTGTCCGCCGTGGAGAGCGGAGCGGCGGCGGCCCCGTTCAGGCGGACCACGAGAGCCAACGCGACTGTGAACGCAAAGAACCAGCGAACCATCGATTACTCCTCGCGAATCGTTCAAATCGTTGCTTAACGCCTACGTGCGAAACAAGCCGAAAAGCGGCTCGAACGCGGCCCAGGGCGCCCGATGGGCCGCCCGGCGGCAACATAAGCCTACATTCTCTTGCTTGCCCTACCAGCCGGCAACCAAAAATCCTTAGGCTTTGCGTAGGCCTCCTGGACCGCCTTGGTTGTCAGACCCGGGAAACTACCAGTAGAACCATAATGACGACCTGGTTCGCGGCTGGAATACCGGCGAACGGCTTGAAATCACCGGCTTCCTGAAGCAGCAGCCGAAGGGGCGGTCCTTCAATTGTACGCCGGCGCCGATCTGACCGTTCGATTCGTTACAATCAGTGCGAAAGTACCGCCCATGAGAATTTACACCCGCACCGGCGACGCCGGCCTGACCGGCCTGTATGGCGGCGGCCGCGTACCAAAGAGCGACGCGCGGATCGCCGCGTATGGCGCGATCGACGAGCTGAACGCCCAACTCGGCGTATGCCGTGCCGCGAGCCTGCCGAGTGACATCGATGCCGCCCTGGCCCCGCTGCAGCACGAGCTGTTTTCGCTTGGGGCCGAGCTTTCCAGCCCCGAATCCTCGTCGGGTTTGGGTTTGCTTGAGGAAGCGCAGGTTACGGCGCTGGAGCAGACGATCGATCGCTTTGAGACCGAGCTAACGCCGCTCAAAACATTCATCCTGCCGGGCGGCAGTCCGGAGGCGGCGGCGCTGCACGTCGCCCGCGTGACGTGCCGTCGCGCTGAGCGCGAAGTGGTCGCCCTCACAGCCGCGGCCGAGGTTCGACCGGTCATCCTCAAATATCTCAATCGCACGAGCGACTTGTTGTTCGTGCTCGCCCGGTATGCCAATCACGCCGCCGGCGTGCCGGACGTGCCGTGGGAGAAGAACCTCTGAGGCCGCTTTACCGACGATGCCAGCCGATCTATTCTGCCGTAACGATCTGAGTTCATCGCGGCGGAGCGACGCTCCGCGAGTGAAGCAAATCGTTTACTATCTCCACCGCCCCGGCGGAGCGTTGCTCCGCGGCTAGCGCACTGAGTTTAACCTACGACTTCTCACTGCCATGAAAAAGATTGAAGCCATTATTCGCCACTTCAAGCTGGAAGACGTCAAGAACGCGCTCACGCAGCAAGGCGTCGCCGGGATGACGATCATGGAAGTCCGCGGCTTCGGCCGGCAGAAGGGCCACACGGAAACGTACCGCGGCACTGAGTACGCGGTGGACTTCGTGCCGAAGGTGAAGCTCGAAGTGGTAGTCGCCGACGATCGACTGAAATCCGTCGTGGACACGATCCTTCGTTCGGCCCAGACGGGCCAAATCGGCGACGGGAAAATCTTCGTCTCGGACCTGCGCGAGTCAATCCGCATTCGGACCGGCGAGACAGGAGCCGACGCGCTCTAGTTCTTCCCGACGACCCTGACATGCTTCGACCAGGCGGTTAGAAAGTTTTCCATCCGTGAGTTCTGCAGTTCCCTCCGGCAACGCTTCGACACTGCCGGAAGCCGTTCGCGCCGCCAAGGAGGAAATGAGCGCCGGGCGCCAGCGGATTCGTGACATGCACGACCGCGGGCTCGATGGGCTGCAGGTGTGTGGCCGGCTCACCACGCTGGTGGACGGCATTGTCGGCCGGCTCTTCGACGCGGCGGCGCAGGACCTCGATCCGTCGAAAGGAAGCGACCTCCGCACGCGGCTTGCGCTGGTGGCCCTCGGCGGCTACGGTCGGCGTCACTCGGCGCCGTACTCCGACGTGGACCTGATGCTGCTGCACAACAGCCAAAAGCCTGAGGAGCTGACGCCACTGGTCCGGCGGTTCACGAACGCGATGTTCGACGCGGGGTTTCAGCTTGGCTCCAGCCTGCGCACGGCCGAGGAAGCGGTGCAGCTTGCCCGCACCGACGGCGTCATTTGCTCCTCGCTGATCGACAATCGACTCGTCGCGGGCAGTCAGCCGCTGCACGACGAGTTCCGCGGTCTGTTCGAGAAGATGGTTCGCAAGCGCGCGAAGGCCGTGTGCTGGCTGTTCATCAAGGCGCGGAACGAAGAGCGCAACCAGTATGGCGAAAGTTTGTACCTGTTGGAGCCTCACGTGAAGCGCTCGCGCGGGGGCTTGCGCGATCTGCACCTGTTGCGGTGGATTAGCTTCGCCGAGCATGGCGACACTGACCCAGATCGATTGCACATGAGAGGCGCGCTGTCGAAGTTCGACCATCATCGGCTGCTCGGCGCCCAAGGTTTTCTGCTCAAACTGCGCAATGAAATGCACTTCCACGGCGGAAGCAGCAGGGACCTCTTGGACCGTGCGGAGCAACTGCGGCTGGCCGAAGTGCTTGGCTATCGCGGCGGCGAAGGGCTGCTGCCGGTCGAGCAATTCATGCGG
The DNA here is from genome assembly GCA_025935855.1 of Pirellulales bacterium. Taxonomy (GTDB): domain Bacteria; phylum Planctomycetota; class Planctomycetia; order Pirellulales; family Lacipirellulaceae; genus Lacipirellula. Next base: position 3,763 of record JAICUM010000115.1, read on the forward strand.
GATTACTTTCGCCACACGAACCACCTGTGGCAAATGGTCCGGCGGCGCGAGGCCGCGCTCGACACGCCTTCGGCCATGACGCGGATGCTGGACCCGATGCTCAGTCGCAAGGTCGAAGGCGACTTCAGAATCGGCCTGAAGCAGATTTCCACGACGCGCACGGGGCTGGCGAAGCTGGAAGGGAATCTCGATGAAGTGCTGCGGCTGGTCGAGCTTTCGGTCGACGAGGGGAAACCGCTCGATCATGCGACGACTTCCGCGCTGATCCTTGCGGGACCGGAGTGCGGCGAGGAGATTACGCCGGCGATCGCGGCACGGTTCATGAACTCGTTGGCGTCGCCGGCCTGCGCGCCGCGCATCCTGCGGCAACTGCACGAGCTGGGATATCTCGAGAAGATCATTCCCGCGATGAAGCACGCTCGCTGCCTGCTGCAGTTCAACCAATACCACAAGTACACGGTGGATGAACACAGCCTGCTCGCCGTGCAGCACGTGACGGAGCTTTTCGAACGCCAGGACTCACTCGGCGAAGCGTACCGCCAGATTGCTGACAAACGCCGCCTGCACCTGGCGCTGCTGCTGCACGACCTCGGCAAAGGCTATGACGAAGACCACAGTGAAGTCGGCCGCCGCGTCGCTAGGGAAATATGTGCTCGGCTGCTTTTAGACTTGGAGGCCGCCGGCGACGTCGAGTTCCTGGTGCACCAGCACCTGACGATGTCGCACCTCGCTTTCCGGCGTGACACGGGCGACCGGACCCTGGTGCAGTCGTTCGCGGATTCGGTGCAGACGCCCGATCGACTCCGCATGCTGCTAGCCTTAAGCTGCGCCGACCTGGCCGCTGTGGGGCCGGAGGTGCTCACCGATTGGAAAGTCGAAGTGCTCATGGAACTGTACCGCCGCACGCTGGAGCAAATGCACGACGCGGCGGCGCCGGCGGAGCAACTGCTCGACGAGCGCCGGCGTGACGTGATCGCGTCTCTCTCCGGCGCCGAGCGCGACGACGCGTGGTTCCAGCGAGAGATTGCGGCGCTGCCGGACGCATTCCTCGTCGCGCGAAAGGCGGATCAAATCGCTGAGGCGCTCCGCCGGTTTCATAAGCTGCCGGCGCGTGGGGCCATTGCATGGGGCGAATACAACCCCGAGGCCCGCACCGTGGAATTCACAGCGGGCGTTGCGCAGGGACGAGGCCGCGGCGCCTTTTCGAACATGGCGGGGGCCTTGTCGAGCAACGGGCTGCAGATTCTGGCCGCCGGCACGCAGCTCATGGCGGACGATTTGCTGCTGTTACGCTACTCGGTGCTCGACGCGGATTCGCCCGGCGAACCGGACCGGCGCCGCTTGGAACAAATCAGCCGCGATCTTGTCGCCTCGGTCGATGCGACGCAGCCGCCGAAGTTCCGCCGCATTTGGGGTCAAGAGCACGCCGAAGCCTCGCTCAAGCTGACGGGCCTGCCGAATGAGGTGCGCATCGACAACGGCGCCTCGGCCACGGCGACGCTCGTGGAAGTGTTCACGTTCGACCGCGCAGGCCTGTTGTACGCGCTGGCGCATAAGCTTCATGAGCTGGAGCTGACCATCTGGCACGCGAAGATCGGCACGTACATCGACCAGGTGGTGGACGTGTTTTACGTGACCGACCGGGACGGCGGGAAGATTGAAGGAGAAGCGCAGTTGGATTACATCCGGCGGGAAATGCTGGGGGTGATTGAGGCGTCCAGCGATTGATTCAATCCTCGCGCCATGCTTCCTGATGCCGATAGGAGCGGAGTTGGCGTTGGATCGCGCCGGCTTCGTTTTGGGGGGACAGGTCGAGCGCCTTGCGGGCATAGTCAGCCGCCTGATCGTACTCGCCTAGCTCGGCGTAGGCCGCGGCGAGGGATCGCAGGCCGCCCCACCATTTGTAGTCGGTCGCTTCGCACGCTTTCTTGGCCAGGCGGCGGGCGTCTTCGCCGTTGCGGTGATTCTCGTCACGGCTAGTCGCTGCCAGCCAGGCTTGGTCGCTATCGGCGATGGCTTCGGCGATCTTCGCGGCTTTCGTGCGGGCTTCTTGCTCGGCAGAGGGGTTGCCGTGCAACTGGTAATAGGTGGCCAGCGTGCGATAGGCCTGTGGGATCCAGGGGTCGGCTTCAATGGCTGACTTGATATCGTCCAGGGCGTCGCCAGACCAGGCTTTGGCAAACGCCCGGACACGGTAGCCGTACGACTTATCGCGGGGTGCGATGCCCTCGGTCTCGATCAGCTTGCTGATGCGATCGGCCTCTTTCGGCGCCTCGTAAAAATTTCCCAATGGGGCGTCAACGTTCAGAACGTTGATCGTGGCCATCGAAACGTCGAGAAAATGGTCGACGGAAGTCGGTTCCAGCTCGGCCGCCTTTTTGGCGTCATCCAGCGCGTATTGGAAATACTTCTTCGCCTCGGCGTTGCGGGCGTTGACCACGTGATTCGCGTAGAAGTTGTAGGCGTTGCAACGCGTGTCGTAGGCCGTGGTGAGGTTGGGCATCACGTCGAGCGCTTCGTTGCACTTGTGTACGGCGTTCATCAGGTCTTCGCGCATGAGCGCGATCTTCGCTTCGGCCACGAGCCGCTTGGCCTTGTTGAGTTTTTCCTCGGTTGGATCGGGCTTGCTGAAGCGATCGACGTCGATTGAGTTGGGGTCGACATGCACGGCGACCTGGCTCAAGAGGCCACGGGCCTTGAGCACTTCCCACAAGCAATCGACGCGCACGCCGAAGGCCAGCGACGTAATAAGGTCGCCGCGCTTTTGGGTGGTGCCGGAGTTGTTGAGGGCGACGACGTGCCCGTTCTTCATAAAAATCGGCGAGCCGCTGAAGCCAAACCAATTGGCCATCGAATGCTGAATGAACTGTAGTTGATTGTCCGGGGCATCGACGTCGTTGAAGAAGTCGGTGACGCGGCAGACGACGCCTTGTCGAAACGTGGCTTGCGCCTTCTGGCCGACGGCTGGCCAGGTTCGGGTGTCGTGGCCCGGAAAGCCCATCATGGCGACGGGGCGGGCGAGCAAGTCTTGAATCTCTTCGGGCGTCGCCAGGGGAATCGCCGCTGGCAGCTCGTCGCCTTCGGCGAGCTTCAGCACGGCGACGTCGGGGGATTCCGGATAAACGTCGCCGCGCCCCGGGTCAGCCGTGCGCACCGCCAGATTGCCGATAATGCGGCGGACGCCGGGGTGGTAGTAACACTCGGTCACCTTGTAGGTGTGAGCGGTGCCGTTGGCGATCGCGAGCATCTCGCCGCCGGCTTCGTACAGGATGTCGGCCACGTGGGCGTTGGTGGCCAGCAGGCGGTTTTCCTGTGAGATGACAAACGCCGTGCCGTGGCCCTCTTCAGCGGTGCCGACGAGAAAGATCGAGGGGCGCAGCTCATGCACGATTTGCGAAAGGTCTTGTGAATCGGCCTGAGGCGCCTCGGTCCAGAGCGGAACGGAGCCGGAGGAAGGGCGAAAGTCAAACGGCTGCGTGTCGGCGCCGGGGGCGACCGATTGGAGCTCGACGAACGCAATGGCAACTGCGGCCAGCGAGAAGAGTAGACGCATGGCGAACCTCTGCGAGGAGAGTCTTGGGGCGTAGTTCTGATAACGCCGGTTATAAGTGCACCGCCGTGGTCGTCAATCGTTTCCTTTTAGTCATGCCGAGCTGATTCATCGCTCGACGAGGGATTGGCGCACAAAAAAAGCTGGGCCTCGACATGCGAGGCCCAGCCGTTATTGATCCACGGTTCAGTCGAATCGCCGCGTGCGCGGCTGCTCAACTTAGGTGGTGGAACCGCTCTTCGGGGCTTCGGGAGCCTTCGGGGCTTCCGGAGCGGCAGGGGCCGGCGGGGCCGGAGCCTGCATCTCAGCGCCGCCCGGGGCTTGGCCCTGAGCTTCGCCGCCGCCCGGACCCATCGGGGCCGGAGCAGCACCACCGTTGCAGCCGCACGAAGGAGCGGCAGCAGCGCAACCGCAGCTGGACTCACAGCCACAGCTCGACTGGCAACCGCAGCTTTGTTGCTGGCAGCAGCTCTGTTGCTGGCAGCAGCTCTGGCAAGGTTGGCAGCAGCTCGGCTGGCAGCAAGCGGGCTGGCAGCAACGATTCTTCTTGTGGCCGAACAGACCACCGCGATGCTTGCCGCCGCAAGCCGGGGCACAGCACGACGGCTGACAGCACGACGGCGCACAGCAGCTCGGCTGGCAGCAGCCCTTCTTGAACAAACCAGCGTTGGCCTGCTCTTGGCCCGTCATGGCGTAGCCGACCACGGCCGCCAAGACGGCGACTGTCGAAACAACGAAACGATTCATCTCAAATCTCCTCCCACGTGTGACAGAACACAAATACAACAAAGCTTCGGACATGACCGCCGATCGTTTTCCTTCATCTGTCCCCGACGCCGCCTCGACGGTCATGTGCGGCTTGGGTCGTACGCTTTATGGTCAACTCGTTTGGAAGCGGCCCCAAAACGCGGGGCGAACATCCACGAGATCACTTGGCCATAAACTGGGTCAATTGCAGTGATTTTTAGCGTCAGTCAATTTAGGAAGGCCAAGGTAACGCGCTGACTATCACTGTCAAGTGGCCGTGTGAAACCGCGCAGATCAAGTCGAGATGCGCGGATACGCTGACCTTGCGTCGTGCAAGCATAGCACACGGCATTCCGTGTGGCGAGAAGCGCCCAGAATTGGGGCCGAAATGGCCCCTATTGCCGCACCGGAAAGCACTTAGAACGGGTGGCAAATAAGCCCGTTAAATCGTTGGCGGGAAGCAATTTAGGTGCGATGCATCGTGCCGCTCAGCCAGCGGGCAAAAAACGCGCTGGTTTAGCGCTGGGCGGGCTGGTCGAAGGGGTTTCGGGCGACTTCGCCCTCGGGCTTCGTAGCCGGCGGAGTGGCGCTGGAGCCGGCTAAATTGGACGGGTCGGCTGGTTTTTGTCCACCGATGGTTTCGGGATTTTCAAAGTCGATGGCCACGGGCATCTGATCGGCGCCCATTTCGGCGACCATGCCGGAGATGCGCCACTCGCCGCCGGCGAGCTTGAGCGCCCAGAGCGTCGGCTCGTCGTGCGGCTTGCCATCGGCGTCGAGATCGGTCCACACGGATTCGACGACCGCCTTCTCCTTGTCAATCATCTCCACGCCCCCGATCTTGAAGCTGGCGGTGGGGCTGCCCGGCGGGGCGAAGACGAGGTCTTGTTCGCTGGTGCGCTTGAGCGCCAGCGGCGTGAGGCGCTGGCCGGCGGAGTTGGTGTCGCCTTGGCGAACGGCTTCGAGGAATTCGTACACAATCTTGGCGATGGGATCGCTGGGAACGCCGGCGGCCATCTGAGCGGCGGCTTGGTTGATGGCAGCGTCGGTTTCAGCCTTCGCGTCCGCCGTGACCTTTTGCGTCTCGGACTTGCCGCAGCCGACTGCGAGAATGATGACCGCCAACGTCGCGAAGAAAGTAGTACGCATCGCCAGTGCTCCGTCCTTGGATCCGGGCCGTCATCTTAAACAGCAACAAATGTGCGACGGCTTGTTCAATCGGGGGGCGGAGTTTGGCAAAAGCGACTGGGCGGGTCAAGGCGAAGCGAAGACGCAAGCGATGGGCGTTTCAAACGCCCAGCCCGCGGTCGGCGGCTTGTTGATCGCGGCGGTACAGGGCGAGTTGCGTGTCGAACGTGCCGGAGCTGATCTTCCACGCCGGCTGCGTATCGACGTACTGCTGGCAGTGGGCTGCTAGCAGGCGGTACAGGAACTTGAACAAGTGCCGCGGAACGCGGAGCGTCGAGAACGCATCGACGAGGCGGGCGTCGGTGACGTCGTCTTCGAACAAATCGCGGAGCTTCGGCGAAGCGCCTTTCGCGGCGCAGGCGGCCACCCGGGCGTTGGCCAGGTCGTACAGCGATTGGCCGGTCCACTCGAGCGACGGGACCATGTTCTGCTTGTCGAGCCGGGCGCGCTGGTAGAAGTCGCGGTCCTCCTTCTCGACATAGCCGGCCAGCTCGATCGGCAGCAGCAGTTTCAGGCCTAAACCGGGCTGTTTGAGGAACTTGTTGTCGAGCATCGACCAGACGAGGCCGCGCATGTTTTCGAGCGAGCCGTTCATCAAATGCGGCTCATCCACTCGGTCCACCAGGACGACGATGCCGGTGAAGCCGAGCGTTTTGAGCAGGCCCTGGAACTTGTAGAGCAGCTCGTAGCGGTCGTCGGTGCGCTGATGGCTGGGCATGGGCTGGTTGCGGATGTCCCGGCCGCGGAACTGCATGAAGACCTGACGAAGCGGGTGGGCATCGCGGTTGACGGAGCGTAGGTTTCGGGCCACGCCCATGGCCCGCCACCACCAACGGAGGACCTGCCACAGCCAAGGCAGCCAGCCGGCGGCGACAATGACGTACGGCCATGGAGTTTTGAGCCACTCCCAATTCTTGTTGTAAACAATGACGCCGATCGTCCCGGCGGTGACGGCGAGGCCGAACAGCCGGATGGCCCAGTTTGTCCAGGGCCAATAGTGGAGCTTGCGGCGGAGGCGGTACCAGCGCGACTGGAAGGTTTCGCGGAGCGAATTGTCGTAGCACGCGGCGAGCAGCAAGAGGTCGCGTTTTTGGAAGCGGTCGAGCCGCTTCACCGCGTCGGCCGGGAGGTCGTTCGCCGCGGCGCCGCTGGGCTGGGCGACGGCGAGCAGGCGATCGACGAGGCTGGTGACGCCGAGCGAGAGGATCGCGTCCATGTGATCCCAGAGCTTCCACTCGGAGAGGACCTTTTCCGCGTGGCGGCGCTTGCGGCCGCTGAGGCGGTCGGCGAAGCGGTCGAGGAAGGGGTTGAAGTCGTCGTACTCGATGACGAACGCGCGGCCGTTCTGTGTGCGCTCATTGTGCTCGTCGATCTGCGCGGCCATCTGCAGGCGGAGGGCCGTTTTGCCGGCGCCCTTCTCGCCAAAGACGATCGACGTGGCCGGGCTGGCCGGATCGCCGAAGACCTTGTCCCACTGCGGGTGAAAGGTGCTCTGCCGGCAGCGGTTCTGGAAGACGGGGTCGGTTTGCGCGTCTTCATCCGCGAAGGGGTTGGCGGCGATGCCGTGGTGCGTAAGCAGGTCGTGGAGCTTCAT
>JAICUM010000680.1 GCA_025935855.1 Pirellulales bacterium
GCCTAGTCTACACGCGGCGTCGCATGCTCTGATGCAAGAAGCTGCCGCACTGTAATGCATGAGGAAACGGACGCTCTTCGGGCTGAGAAAAAATCGCGGTGCCTGTCTGCGCCCGAGCCATTAGCTCGCCCTTACAGGGCTATGGTTTCGATAAACGCGCTCGTTTCCCAGGACTTCGTCCTGGGCTGTCGTAGCGCGGCCTTTCAGGCCTTAATGCGACGTGGCCGCAGCGAACGGCCAAGGGTTACCGGGGCTTTTTCTGCCTTGGTAATTCGCACTGGCAGGATGCCAGTGGCACCCGGCGCGGCCTTTCTGGCCTTAATGCGACGGCGGCGGCATCGTCTATCGCGCAATCGTGCATTCGCGGTGGGACGGTAGACGCCAGATCGGGTTCGAGGCTTTCAATCGTCCCCACGGGACTGCGCGCGATCCATCGGTCGTGGCTGTTCCAGCACTCGAAGTGCTGGGCTATTCTCGCGCCGTCCCTAACGGGACGAAGATCTTGCATGCCGACGGATAGTCCTGTGCGTCCTGGCTGTCGTAGCGCGGCTTGGTAATTCTCACTGGCAGGATGCCAGTGGCACCCCGCGCGGCTTGGTAATTCTCACTGGCAGGATGCCAGTGGCACCCGGCGCCCGGCAAACCGAACGCTAGCGCGTTGCGGCTGATTCATCGGTGGCGGGGTGATGCCATTGTTGGGGCAACGCTGACTTGTAACGCCTGGTTTGCCGCCGCGCTTATGAGAAGGAGCCCGGCGGCCGTTTTGGTCGGGCCGGGGCACTTTCTGTAATGGCGCTTAGCGCCGGGAGTCAACCGTGGCTTTGAAACCTTCCCAGTTCTTGAAACTTCATCGCCGCTCGGCCCAGAAGCCACTCCGCGGCAGCGGCAAGCGGAGCCGGCTGGGGTTCGAGCAGTGTGAGCCACGGATGATGATGTACGGCGGCGGCTTGCTGGACAACGGCTCGACCGCGCCGGTTGGGCCGGTCCCCAACGACAGCGCGGGGGTCGGCGCGACCGTCTTGGCCAGTACGGCTGTGAAGCCAGATAAATTGATCGCCCATTTTCCAACCGACCGCGACATCGACATTCAGATGGGGCTGCCGATGCTCGACAGCCTGCCGGGCGCCGCGGCCACGCTCTATCTGGACTTCGATGGCAACTTCGTGAGCAGTTGGACCGACGGCTCAAGCACCTTCAACGACATCGTCACCCCACTCTTCGACACCGATGGCAATCCAGCGAACTTTAGCGTGGCCGAGCAAAACCAGATCAAAGACGTGTGGTCCCGCGTGGCCGAGGACTACGCGCCGTTCAACATCAATGTGAGCACCGATTATTACGGCTCGTTCGATAACCAAAAGGCGTTGCACGTGGTGATCGGAGGCGACAAAGGCGACTGGCTACACCAGAACGCCTCGGGGATCAGCTTCATTGGTTCGTTCTCGAACAATCAGCCGAACGTCGTGTTCGCCTTCGACATGTTCAACTGGGCGGCGAAGGGCGTCGAGGACGGCTCGGGCCGGGCGCTAGTCGGCGCCGCGGCGCAAGCGACCACGATTTCGCACGAGGCCGGCCACGCCTTCGGCCTGCGGCACCACGCCTTGTACAACGTCGATGGCGACAAGCTCACGAACTACGATCCCGGCTCCGGCGGCTGGACAGCGATCATGGGCGACAATCTGGAGTCGGACCGCACCACGTGGGCCGACGGGCCGACCGATCAGGGAGCGAACACCTACCAGAACGACGTGACGGTGATTTCGAGCGCGGCCAACGGCTTCGGCCTGCGGGCTGACGATCACGCCGACACGACGGCCGGCGCCGACTTGATGACTTCGCCGATTTCAGTCATGGGAGCGTGGACCGGGAAGGGCATCATCAACGGCTTCCGCGACTACGACGTGATGAGTTTCACGACTACTGGCGGCGACGTGACGATCGACGTCAAAGCGGCGGCGAATGGGCCGAACTTGATTCCCGTCGCGTCGCTGCTGACGGCCAACGGGTTTGTCGCCAACGCGAACGCCGGCAGCTTGACGGAATCGATCATTCACGCCACGGTGCCGGCTGGGACATATTACGTGCAGATCCACGGCTTCGGCGACTTCGGCGACATGGGCCAGTACACGGTGTCGGCGAAGACGGCCCTGCGGATGGTCGTCAATCCCAACGTGGCTGGAACCACGAGCCTGACCGGCGTTCAGACAATTCCGACGAGCGCTTTGAACACGACGGCGGCGCCGGTCGGCGGCCGTTCGGCGACGGGTCTGAAGACGGCGCCGATGTTGAGCAGCTCGCCGAGCGCCGGCGCCCAGGGTTTGGGTGGCGAATTCTCACCGGTCGGAAACCTCCGCCGGGATGAAGCATTCC
>JAICUM010000575.1 GCA_025935855.1 Pirellulales bacterium
CGATGACGGTGCTGGGATATTCCTCAAGATAACGTTCCAGCCAGGCCACCGATTCGGCATCGAGGTGGTTGGTGGGTTCATCGAGCAGCAGCATGTCGGGTGCCGACAGCAGCAGCTTGCACAGCGCCACGCGCCGCTTCTCGCCGCCGGAAAGCTTGCTCACGTCCGCATCGCCCGGCGGCAAATTCATCGCATCCATCGCGATTTCGATCTGCCGGTCCAGCTCCCACGCGTTGGCCGCTTCGATCTTATCCTGCAGCGCCGCCTGCCGGTTCATCAGCTTTTCCATCGCATCCGGATCGTCGGCCACCTCGGCGTACTTGTCGCCCAGCGCCTCGAACTCCTGGAGCATCGCCCGCGTGCCGGCCACCGCCTCCTCAATGTTCCCGCGCACATCCTTTTGCGGATTCAGATGCGGCTCCTGCTCCAGCAGGCCAACGGTGAACCCTTCAGTCAGCCGAGCCTCGCCGTCGAACTCCTTGTCCTTCCCCGCCATGATCCGCAGCAACGTGCTCTTCCCGGAACCATTGCGGCCGAGGACGCCGATCTTCGCCCCCGGATAAAACGCCAGCCAGATGTCCTTCAGCACCTCCCGCTGGCCAATTTTCTTGGTGAGGTTCGAAATCTGATAAATGAATTTCTGCGACATAAAATCGTTCGATTGGAAAGTCAGTGAAAGCCCGCGCCCGACAGCGCAGCGAGCCATTCTATGACTCCCGCCGACTCATGGGGAGGGCTAGACGCCGGGAGGGCAAGGCTCCGGCCGAGCCGCGAAACGGGTACACGGCGTCAATCGTGTGCCACTGGCATTTTGCCAGTGTGAAGTGGTGCGGGGGCGCCGGCATGGAAGGGGTCGAGAGTCTTTTGCGACTGGGTCGCTGTCACTAAGGCTGACTCTCCAGTCGCAAAAGACTCCCGACCCCGTGCGGCCGCGCGTGCTAATACCCGTCCTTCAACTCCCGCACCGCCCGCGAAAAATTCCCGCCCTCCTCGCCCGCCACCACCTCGGCCAAGATGATCTGCACATACCGGTCCTCAGCCCCCGCGCTCTTAAACGGCTCCGAGTGACTGTACATGTCGAACCGCACGATCTCTTCCCGCTCGTCGTGCGTCTCATTCCACCGCCGCACGACGTACTCGGCCAGCGGCTGTCGGTACGCCGCCCCAAAGTCCGAAAGCAAATTCCAGTGCAGCTTTCGCCACCGGTCGTTCGGAATCTGCTGCCACGTGAACGTCGATTCGCGTAGCCCCGTGTCCAGCTCCTGGCTCAACAAGTCGATCGTCCGCCCGTCCCGCAGCGTCGCCTGGTAGACAAACTTGCAGTCCCCCGGCCCGACAATCCCGAACATCCCCCAACTCTGGTAGATGTAGCCGAGCTGCGCGACTTTGTAGATCCACTCGTGTACTGGATCCGCCAGCACCCACTGTCCGACGCCGCACCAGTTGCAATACAGCACGATCGCAAGAACCGCGGCACAAACGCCGTTCGACAAGCGACAGCAGACCTTTCGAACCGCCTGCCGCCCCTCCTCAACGCCTAACCCAGCCGCACGTCCCAGCCAGCGATCCCACGCCTCCGTCGGAATCAGCGCCAGCCACGCGGCGATCGCCAAGAACGAAAACAGTCCCACCACCATCGTCAGGGCGATCCCCACGTGAAACGCCACGAACGCCACGACGGCGATCACCCGCAGACGCGCCGTCTGCAGCGGCACGAACAGCAGCGCCGGCATGAGCATCTCGAACCACACCGTCCCGCGCGTTAGCGCCAGCGTCAGCCAGTCATACCGCGCGAGCATGTGACCCAGTGGCAAGCTAAACAATTCGCTGGTCAGAATGTTCCCCAGCGCATTGAACTTCAGCCAATCCTCGTTGTATTTCGCCCAACCCGTGGCCATGTACATAACGGCGATCTGCAGCATGAGCGCCGCCGTCGCGATCGACACCACGCGCATGGACCGCGGCCGCTCCCGCCGCCGCGCATCCAGCGACCACACGGCCCCCAACGGCAGAAACATCCCCCACAGCAACAGCGCCCGCAGCAGTTGATCGGCGCCGCTCAACACCACCGGCAGCCGCACGTGCTGCGACACCACGAGCACCCAGCAGCCAATTGTCGCCAGCCGCGTGCGCCAACCCACGAGCAGCGCAAGCGCACACGCCGCCTCCGCCACGAACAGCGCCGCTTGAAACCATTCAGCGCCATTCAGAAAATACAGCGACCACTGATAAAACTTCTGCTGCTCGCGTACAAACTCGATCGGCGCGAATCCCGACTCGGTGTACATCGCCGCGAAATCGGTGCTGCGAAACAGCAGATCCGCCAACAACACCACGCCCAGGCACCAGCGCAGCACCGCCAGCGAGCGCAGATCAAGCGCGAACACCGCCCGAAAACCGCTTTTCAGTTTTTCGCTTGCCGCCATGTCGCTGCCGAAGTGCTTGCTTCACTCTCTATTCTATCTCCGCTCGCCAAGCCACAACGAGCGGTTCAGATCGTAGCGATAATTCCGGCGACGCCCTATGATCCAAGCATGAGCCTCTTCACCGAAAAACCCGTCGCGCTCGCCGTCATAGGCGGCGTCGCGGCGATCTTCCCACTGCTCGTCTTTCTCTCCCGCCGCACGCTCGGCTCGCTGTTCGCGCTGGGCGGCGTGCTCGTCGTCACGCTCGGGTTGGTCCTCGTCGAACGGCTCATCGTCACCGACCGCGAAGCCATTCTCACGCAGCAGCAAGGCGTCCTCGCCGCCGTCGAAGCGAACAACGTCCCGGCCACGCTCACCTTCATCGACCCAAACGCCGCCAACGTCCGCTCCGACGCCCAAACGCTCATGCCGCAGGTGAAAGTAAACCGCGCCCGCCGCCTCGGCGACGTCGAAGTCCAGCTCGACCCCGCGTCGACCGGCGCCGCCGCCACGACAAGCTTCCGCGGCTTCCTCGAAGGCGTCCACACCGGCTCCGGCCTGCAGTTCGGCTACATGGACCAGGTGGATATCCACTGGGCCAAGCGCAACGACAAGTGGCTCATCACCGGCTACACCGCCTACCACAACGGCCAACCCATCGACGCCGTGAACAGCGTGAAAAGCAAACGCCCGGTACCAGGCAAGTAGGTCCCTTCTGCCGGAAGGGACCTCCGGAAAGGCGAGGCTCCTGCC
>JAICUM010000321.1 GCA_025935855.1 Pirellulales bacterium
CTTTTCAAGAGATTAAGTCATCGAGCGTCAAATCCCGCCGCGAGGTGTGGTGTATCGCATACACGACAACTTTTGCCGGCCTAACGATGAATACCATCCGGTGGGTCAGTCGCTTCCCAGCTCCAAGGCAAGCTCTCGTAGCGGAACGCCGAGCTTGGCGCTTTCTCGCGCCGGTGGAAACCGGTGAGGCGTCTGCTCTAAAGCGTCCAGCGCCTTTTCGATTTCCTCAATCCATCGAGCGGCGACCTCAATTGAACGCTCGCCATACCAGTCGACGGCCTCGTCAAACTCGGCGGACGCGTTACGCGTGAATTCGACTTCAAACGCGCTCATTTTGCCGAGCGGCCCAAGCGACGTTTCGCGGCTTCCACCACTTGGCGCGCTGGAGCGACCCTTCCAGCGGACTCGTCTTCAATGCCTCGCCTAATCCCTTCAAGATCACGCTCTTGGTTTTCCAAGGCTTGCATTGCCGCTTCAAAAACTTCAGCTTCATTTGAGTACAGACCGCGAGCGACGAAGTCGCGGACAAGGCATTCAACGTGGTGAGAGATTTCAATGCTCATGGACGCCTCGCAAGCTTTTCTCCATCATACACTACCGGCCAAGGGCATGCCCGAAGACGAATTGTCTATCCTTCCACATCCGCCGCGTCACCCACTTGCTCATCCCCTTCATTCGCATCCTTCGGCACGCGCACCACCGCCGTCAGGCTATCCGCTTCATCGAGTGTCATAATCTTCACGCCCTGCGTGTTGCGGCCGATCACGCTCACGTCGCTCGCCTTGATACGTTGAATCTTCCCGCGGCCGGTCATCATCAACAACTCGTCGGTGTCGTCCACGCGCACGATGCTCACCACCGGGCCGTTGCGGTCCGTCGTCTTGATGTCGCGCAGGCCCTTGCCGCCGCGGTTTTGAGTGCGGTAGCGGAAACCGGACGAGGATTCGGCTTCGGCGGATTCCTCGTCCGCCGTGGGTTGCTGAACGCTCGACGCTGAAGCTTCGGGCGCCGACTCTCCTTCGCCAGCTTCACCCGGCAGCGGCGCTATCTCGCCCGGCGCCGCATTCGGCCCGAATGGCGTGCGTTTGCCGTAGCCGTTCTGGCAAACCGTGAGCAGCGTGGCGTCGGGGTCCGCCACCAGCATCCCGACCAGCGCGTCGCCCTTTGTCAGGCTCACGCCCTTCACGCCGCTGGCGTTGCGGCCCATCGGCCGCGCGTCCGCTTCGCTAAAGCGAATCGCCATGCCGCCGGCCGTCGCCAAGATCACTTCGTCGCCGCCCTTCACAATGGCGACGTCCACCAGCTCATCCCCCTCCTTGAGCTTGATGGCAATGATTCCCGTCTTCATCGGTCGGCTATACGCCTTTAGCTCCGTCTTCTTCACCAGCCCTTTGCGCGTCGCCATCATCAGATAATGGTCCGGCATGGTGAAATCGCGCACCGCCCGGCAATCGGCAATCTGCTCTCCCTCAGCCAGGTTCAGCAAATTCACCACCGCGCGGCCTTTGCTCTCGCGCGACAGCGCCGGCAGGTTGTACACCTTTTGCCAGTACACCTTGCCCATGTTCGTGAAGAACAGCAAATAATCGTGCGTGCTGGTGACGAACAGGTGCTCTACCGGATCATCCTCGTCCGTCGCGGCCCCCTTAATCCCCTTCCCGCCACGGCGCTGCGCCCGGTACGTGCTGGCCGGCGTCCGCTTGATATACCCCTGATGGCTGATCGAGACGACCATCGTCTCTTCTTCGATCAAGTCCTCCAGATCAACCTCGCCCACTTCCTCATCGCTGATCTCCGTGCGGCGCTCATCGCCGTGCCGCTTGATCAGCATCTCACAATCTTCGCGAATCATCGCGTAAATCCGCGCCTGGTCCGAAAGAATGCCGCCCAGGTCCAGAATCTCCGCCAGCAACTGCGCGTGCTCCTCGGCCAGCTTCTCCTGCTCCAGGTTCACCAACTGCCCCAGCGTCATCCGCAGAATCGCATCCGCCTGCACCGGCGTCAGCGAATACTCCTCCGCCACGCCGCGCTCGCGCTGAAATTGCTCGAACCCCTCATCCCCCAGCGCCCGCTGCAGCATCGCCGACGGCGTCTTGATCAGCATCAACCGCTCTTTCGCCTCTTGCTGCGTCGTCGAAGAGCGAATCACGCGAATCACCTCGTCGATGTTCGCGTGCGCCAAGAGCAAGCCCTGCACGGTGTGCTTCCGCTTGCGCGCCCGCGTGAGCAGGAACTGCGTCCGCCGCCGAATCACCGTCACGCGATGCCGCAGGAACTCCTCCAGCATCTCCTTCAGCGTCAGAATCCGCGGCTTGCCATCGACCAGCGCCAAGAGAATGATCGAGAACGTGTCCTGCAGCGGCGAGAACTTGTAAAGCTGGTTCAGCACCACGTCCGGATCGGCGTCGCGCTTCAGCTCCACCACCAGCCGCACCGGCTCCTTCAGGTCGCTCTCGTCGCGCACTTCGGTGATGCCCGAGATTCGCCCGTCGTTCACCAGCGCGGCAATCTTCTGCACCACCGCGTCACGCGACTGCTGGTACGGAATCTCATGCACGATGATCCGCGGCTTCTTGCCGCTGTCGTCGATCGTCGTCCGCGCGCGAATGACCACCGTGCTCCGCCCCGTCATGTACCCGCGGCGAATCCCCGTGCGCCCCTGAATCACCCCGCCCGTCGGAAAGTCCGGCCCCGGGATGTACTCGATCAGCTCGCCAATGCTGATCCCCGGATTATCAATCAGCGCGATCAGCCCCCGGCACACCTCGGTCAGGTTGTGCGGCGGAATGCTCGTCGCCATTCCCACCGCGATGCCGCCCGACCCGTTCACCAGCAGGTTCGGAAACTTCGACGGCAACACCGTCGGCTCCTGATGCCGCTCGTCATACGTCGGCACGAAATCGACCGTGTCGAGCTTCAAATCCTCCAGCATCAGCGCCGCGAACGGCGACATCCGCGCTTCGGTGTACCGCATCGCCGCCGGCGGCAACCCCGCGATCGAACCGAAATTCCCCTGCTTGTCGATCAGCACGTGCCGCATGTTCCACTCTTGGGCCATGCGCACCAGCGTCGGGTAAATCACCGACTCGCCGTGCGGGTGATAATTGCCGCTCGTATCGCCGGAGATCTTCGCGCACTTCACCCGCGCCGCCCCCGGCGTCAGGTTCAGGTCGTTCATCGCCACCAGAATCCGCCGCTGCGAGGGCTTCAGCCCGTCCCGCACGTCCGGCAGCGCCCGGCTGACAATCACGCTCATCGCGTACGTCAGGTAGCTGTCCTTCAGCTCATCCTCGATCGGCAAATCGATGAGCCGCGCGGCAATGGCTTGTTCTTGTGGGTCGGGGCCGTTTTGGCCCTCAGGATTATCGGTCGACACCTGGGCGTCCTTCGGTTGAAAAACGAGCGAATTTGCCGGCGATTTCCAGCAAAAATCGAATCCCAAATTCTACCAAAATGGAGCCCGTTTTTACACCCACGACAAACCGCCAAACCGCCCCCCATCCCGCCCAATAACAACCCCTTCAAGCCGAATTACAGACACCCGACTCCTACCGTAGCCGAGTCTCTCCGATCGAAGATCCGCCGCGGCGGAGACTCGAATTATCCGAGTCCCTCCAGAGACCCGCCTACCGTAGCCGAGTTTCTCCGAAACTCGGTTCGGGTCTCACCAGAGACCCGCCTACATTACTGCCCTGTGTCCGCCAGCCCATCGGGCCTAAAATAAAAAATCACCACACCCCCGTCCGGGCCCGTTTTCCCATGTGACCCCGCCCATGGCCAAAGCAATCCTCCCCGCCGCACTGAACGACCCCCCCGGCGAACCCCTCGAGATCGACCTCAAAGAACCCTGGATCGCCGCGCTCTTCGCCTGGCTCGTCCCCGGCATGGGACACGTCTACCAAGGCCGCGTCGGCAAGGGCATGCTCTTCTTCATCTGTATCCTCGGCACGTTCATCTTCGGCATGGTCATCGGCGACGGCAAAGTCGTGTACGCCTCCACCTCGCACGAAGAGCCTTGGCGGTGGCAATACTATTGCCAACTCGGCGTCGGCCTCCCCGCCATGCCCGCCATCGTCCAGCGGCAACTCCGTGAAGCCAACAAAGAACCAATGTGGAACGGCTTCATGGCGCCGCCCAAGCAAACGCCGCAGCCCACCATCGACGCCTCCGGCAACACGGCCACCGAACCCAATGAGCTCGCCAAGTGGACCGTCGACATGCACCCGCGCTACGAGCTCGGCACCGTCTACACCGTCATCGCGGGCCTGCTGAACATCCTGGTGATCTGCGACGCCTTCGCCGGACCACTACTGCTCACGCCCAAAAAGAAAGAAATCGAACTAGGCGCGGCCACGGACCCGCCGACAGGCAAAACAACCGCCAGAAGTTAATTCCCAACTCGATTAGAACGACGCATCACTTACGCATTCAGGCCTGAAAGGCCGCGCTATGATAGCTCAGGGCAAGGCCGCCAACGGCGGACGCCGCCCTGGGTGAGCTGGGTATGTTTTCGGAAAGCCCTGTAAGGGCGCGCTAATTCAAGCGAATCACCGGGTGTCGGGTGCCGGGTGCCACTGGCATCTTGCCAGTGAGAAGTGCTGAGCGAGTACCCAATTTAAAACTGGCAGACGCCGCCATCACCCTGAATCCGTTTTCCATTCAGCAACTACAAACGCCCCAACGATACCCGTGCCCAGCGGCAATCCCTCCCATGCTTGAATCACTCCTCCACTCCCTGCCTCTCCCGCTCGCCGTCGCCACGCTCTGGTACGCCCTGCCGCTCATCGTCAGCGTCAGCCTCGTCTGCGCCGCCACCCGCCACGAGCTCATCCGCCCCATCCTCGAACACGCCGTCCGCTTCGCCCTCTGGGTCATCGTCTTCATGGCCGTCTTCATGGGCCTCCTCTCCCTACTAGGCCGCCTGGCCTAAATCCCTCTCCCTTCCAGGGAGAGGTTAGGTGAGGGCTTCCGCCCGGGTGCCACGGGCATCTTGCCGTGTACGTAGCACGGTGTGATCGCGCCCACGCGCACGCTCCCCGTTTCCGGCAACCAGGCGCGGGGCCCCCCAAACTTTTCCCTCCCACAAGCCGCCCCTTTCTCGCGGCCAGGCTTCTTTTCCTAAAAATCTTGTCATAATCTCCGTGGCGCGGCCGCCTCCTCTTCGTCCTGCCCTTATGAGCCTCCTCATGCCGCCATCCACTCCCCCCGTCGAGCACCTCGTGGCGGCCGCCCGCGCCGGAGACGCCGCCGCCTTGGATCGGCTCCTCGGCCTGTATCGCAATTACCTCCACCTGCTCGCGCGCACGCAGCTCGACATGAAACTCGCCCGGCGACTCGCCCCCTCCGACGCCGTCCAGGAAACCCTCCTCCGGGCGCTCAAACGCTTCGCCCAGTTCCGCGGCGAAACCGAAGCCGAGCTCGTCGCCTGGCTCCGCCGCATCATGGCCCGCACGCTCGCCGACAACGCTCGCCAGGCCGTCTCGCTCAAGCGGAACATCGGTCGCGAAGTCGCCCTCCAAGCCGGCGTCGAACAATCCAGCCAGTGTCTCGCCCGGCTCGCCGCCAACCAGCAACCCAGCCCTAGCGAAATGGCCGACCAGCGCGAGCAGAGCGTCCTCCTGGCCGACGCGCTCGCGAAGCTCCCGCCGGTTTACCGCGAAGTGATCGTGCTCCGCCATTTCGAACGCATCGAATTCACCGAA
>JAICUM010000103.1 GCA_025935855.1 Pirellulales bacterium
ATGCACTTCGCTCGGAGCAGCCGCTGGAAGCCGGGGTCGCGGAACGCTGGCCGGGCGGCAGCGCGCTGGAACGCAATCAAGACGGCTTGACGGTGCTGCTGTTTCTGCACCCGAAATGCCCTTGCTCGAAAGCGACGCTCACTGAGATCGAGCAGCTAACGCCGCTCTTTTCGCGAACTCAGGGCTCGCCGCCAAAACTTGTGGTCGTTGCGACGACGCCGAAAGGCGCCGATGAAAGTTGGCTCGACACCGCGACGATCGAGCGCGCCAGAGCCTTGCCGTTCGCGTCGATCTTTGTAGATGAAGAAGGCGCTGAAGCCCGGCGCTTCGGCGCTGTCACCAGTGGATTAGTTCTTTGCTATGACGCGCACGGCGAACGGAGTTATGCCGGCGGCGTGACCGTGGCGCGCGGGCATGAAGGCGACAACGCCGGCTGTCGCGCCGTGGAAAGCATTCTGAAAGGCGAGCGACACAAAAGCGTCGGCATTCCAGCGTTTGGTTGCCGCCTGTGCCTGCCCGGGCCTGAGGGTTCTTCGGCGCAGGCACTGAAGTGCTGCCGCCCGATCAAGTAGCCGCGAGTTGCTTCGCCTTAAACGCTTTATGTCAGAGCTCACACCCACCACGGTCGCCTTTGACGCGGCGGTCGCTGCTAAAGTTCGCGATCAGGAACTGGCGCTTCATCGGCGCACCGATCGCATGTTCGCCTATTTGCTACTCACGGAATGGGTTGGCGGCGTTGTGGCCGCGTTCGTTGTTTCGCCGAGAACCTGGATTGGTTCGACGAGCTATTTGCACACACACGTTTACGCGGCCTTCATCTTGGGCGGGTTACTGTGCAGCTTGCCGGCTTATCTCGCTTGGAAGCAGCCAGGGCAACTTTCGACTCGATTGACGATCAGTGCCAGCCAACTGCTATTCTCTTGCTTGCTGATTCACCTGACGGGCGGCCGCATTGAAACGCATTTTCACGTCTTCGGATCATTGGCTTTTTTGGCGTTTTATCGCGATTGGCGGGTGTTAGTGCCCGCCACGCTGATTGTGGCTCTCGACCATTTGGTGCGCGGCGTCTGGTGGCCTGAAAGTGTTTTTGGGATCGCGACGGCAAGTCCCTGGCGATGGCTGGAACACGCGGGCTGGGTGCTGTTCGAAGACGGCTTTCTGTTGCTTTCCATTCGTCAGGGCGTTTCGGACGTCCAAGAACTGGCTCGTCACACAACCGAGGTCGAATTCGCGGCGCGGGAGCTGGGCATTGCCAAGGAGCAAGCCGAGGCCGCCAGTCAGGCAAAAACTGATTTCCTGGCCAACATGAGCCATGAAATCCGAACGCCTCTCAACGGAATTCTTGGCTTCACCGAGTTGATGCTGCGCGACTCGAACGCCAGCCGCGATGAGCAACTGGACTATCTAAAGACAATCCGCGGCAGCGGAAAGCATTTGCTGCAGCTCATTAACGACTTGTTGGATATTTCGAAGATCGAGGCCGGCCAATTGCAGGTGGAACGACTTCAATGCTCGCCGCATCACATTCTGGCGCAAGTCATTTCCGTCCAGCGGGTGGCGGCACATAAGAAAGGAATCGTGCTCGAATACCGTTGGGAAAGTGGCATTCCTGAGACGATCCAGACTGATCCGCACCGCTTACAGCAGTTGCTCACGAACCTGGTCAGCAACGCCATCAAGTTCACCGAGCATGGCAGTGTGCTGGTAGCCGCGCAGGTGCAGCATGACGAGGCCGAGCCGCGTCTCAACATAGAAGTGCGCGACACGGGAATCGGCATTCCCCAAAAGAAGCTCGAGTGCATCTTTCAGCCGTTCATTCAGGCGGACACGTCGGTGACGCGAAAGTACGGCGGCACCGGCCTCGGCCTGGCGATCAGCCGGCGGCTTGCCCAGGCGCTCGGAGGCGATCTGAAGGTTGAGAGTACGTGGGGACGGGGTAGCGTTTTCAGCACGTGGATTTCAACCGGCGACCTTTCGCGGGCGCGGATTCTGGACGAACCGCCGCGGACGCTCAGTGGAGACGTGGTCGCGAGCCCGAGTTGCTCAAGCGCCCTCAATGGCCTGAAGGTGCTTTTGGTGGAAGACGGCGATAGCAATCGAAAACTGATTAGCCGTTTCCTGGCAAAAAATGGAGCCGAGGTGGCGATGGCCGAAAACGGCGAGCTGGGCGTTCAGCGGGCCATCGAAGCGGCGTTTGACGTCATTCTGATGGACATGCAGATGCCGGTGATGGATGGGTACACGGCAACGGCGCGGCTTCGGGAACTTGGCCGTTCTGAGCCCATCATTGCGTTGACGGCTCACGCCATGATGGGCGATCGCCTCAAATGCCAGGCGGCCGGCTGCACCGGATATCTCACGAAACCTGTTGACGTTGACGAGCTCATTCGCATGGTGGCGTCGGCGGCTGAAAAGCCCGAGTCGCCAATCTCGGCGGACGACCAGAAGCATTCGTTCCAGTCGAGCAAGACGACTGGCAGCGCGGCCATTCATTCGTCGCTCCCCGTTGAAGACGAGGTGCTGCGGCAGCTTGTGGAAGAGTTTGTCGGCGAACTGCCGCACAGGATCGCGGCGATGAGCGAGGCGTTTCAGTCGAAGCAATACGATCAACTGGCGGGCCTGGCCCATAGCCTGAAGGGAAGCGGCGGCACGGCAGGCTATGGATGTCTGACCGAGCCTTCTGCCCAAGTGGAGCAGTTGGCTAAGGCCGGAAAGGCCTACGGAATTGATCAGGCGATTGAGCAGCTCGAGCAACTTCAACATCGAATTCTCGTATGAATCTCCGTCAAGTGGAGATTTAGAACTAAGGAAAGGTTAGCCAATGTCCGTGGCCGTCCTCGACGAACCGAGAACCATCGCGCAGGCCGCGCCCTCGTTGAGCCGTGTGGACGAGGTGAAGAGCTCCAAGGTCATGATCGTCGACGACGAGTCGATGAACATCAAGATCGTGCGGCGGTTTTTGGAGCTGGAAGGATACTCACGATTTGTTGTGAGCACCGATTCGCGCGAGGCCATCAACCTGCTCGCCGAGGAGCAGCCAGATGTCTTGTTGCTCGACTTGATGATGCCGCATGTCAGCGGGCTGGAGATACTGGCTCAGATTCGAAAACAAGCCGGGCACGAGTTCGTTCCAGTGATCATTCTGACTGCTGTCTCGGACAACGAGACTAAGCTGGAGGCGCTGGAGCTTGGCGCCACGGATTTTCTCAACAAGCCGGTTGACGCCAGCGAGCTGATCCCCCGCGTTCGGAACATCCTGACGGTGAAATGCTTCCAGGATCAACTGCAGCGTCAAAAAGCCGACTTGGAACGATACAGCCATGACCTGGAGGACGCGGTTCGCGTGAGGACCGCCGAGCTTGAGGCTTCGCGGGAGGACGTTATCTACTGCCTTGCTCGAGCCGCTGAATACCGCGACGACGACACGGGCCATCATGTGCTGCGGGTCGGGCGGTACGCCGGCCTGATCGCCGAGGCACTGGGTCTGGACAAGCGCGTCGTCCATAGTCTGAGGCTCGCGGCGCAACTGCACGACATTGGCAAGATCGGCATTCCGGACACGGTGCTACTGAAGCCCGGCAAGCTCACCGAGGAAGAATTCGCGGTCATGCAGCGGCATGCGGGGCTTGGCAAAAGAATCCTCCGCCGCCTACCGGTCGAGGAGGAGTCGCAGCTCCGCGAACATGCTCAAATGGGGCACGTGATTCTGGAAGCCGGCTCATCGCCGGTCTTGGAGATGGCTCGCGACATTGCTCTGACGCACCATGAATGGTGGGACGGAACGGGATATCCGCTGGGCCTTCAGGGCGAGGACATTCCGCGGGTCGGACGAATCACCGCGGTGGCGGACGTGTTTGACGCGCTCAGCACCAAACGGTGTTACAAGCCGGCCTTTCCGCTAGAAAAGTGCCTGCAGATCATGGAGGCGGAGCGTCGAACGCATTTTGATCCGCAGGCGCTGGATGCGTTTCGCTCGGTTGAGAGCGAAGTCGTTAAGATCCAGCTTGAGTATGCTGATGAGTGTCGGTGAGCTTTCGCCCCGGGCCGTCCTTCGTATATGGACTTCTTCTGCCGCTAGTCTAAGGGCGACGCTGGTCATGTTCCATTACTCATCGGTCTTGTCGAACAACTCCTAGAATTGCCGCATAGATAGCCGTGGGACGGAGTCCTCTTATCTCTAACCGACGGAGCGAACGATGGCGGCGACTGCTAGCCCGCGAAGCTTTCTTACAAGGTTACCAACTGGCGAGCGTATAACGAATCGTTGGTCCGCCGGGGCGACATCACCTTTTAGTTCAACGAGGATGTGCTCGACGCCTGGGAGCATGACAATGCCCAGTGGAAGGTGGGCCGGCCCTTCACCTACAGCGATTTGGCGATCCAGACGCTGCTCTCGATGCGGGAGCTCTTCCGCCTGACCTATCGCCAGACGAAAGGCTTCGGCTTGGCGATGGCCAAGCTGATGCAGGCCGACGTGGCGATTCCCGATTACACGAGCCTGCAGAAGCGGGCCGCCAAGCTGGGCGTTTCGATCTCCTTCGCCACGGTCCAAGGGCCGATCGACGTGGTCGTCGACAGCACGGGTCTGAAGGTCTATGGCGAGGGAGAGTGGAAGTGTGAATGGCGCCCGAAACGTGCAGCGCCTGGCATGGCGCCGTGGCGCCCGAATTATGCAGCGCACAGCCGTGCATCGTAATCGATGTAGGGACAATGGAACGTCAGGGCGAAGCGGCCGCAGGCCGCTCTGCCAGGACGACCCATCTTTCCCCGTCGAGCGAGGCATAAAGGAGTGTTGCGCAACATGGAGTTGTGGACGGAAGTCCGCCGCCGAGTATTGACCGGCGAGATCGGCAAGCGCGAAGCTTGCCGGCAGTACCAGCTGCACTGGCAGACGCTCGAGAAGATCCTCGGCCACATCGAGCCGCCGGGGTATCGCCGGGCGAAGTCGCGCAAGCGGCCGAAGATGGAGCCGTTCTTGCCGCTGATGGCCGAGATGCTGGAGGCCGACCGGCGGGCGCCGAAGAAGCAGCGGCACACGGCCAAGCGCATCTTCGACCGGCTGGTCGCCGAACACGGCTTCGACGGCTCGTATGGCCAATGCGCTTTCGCTTGTGTCGTTTGATTCGAACCGTTACAGCGTCCCGGTGAAACACGCTCATCGGCCGATCACGATCGTGGCGACGGTCGACGAAGTGCGGCTCATCGACGGCGAGCAGCTTGTCGCCCGGCACGAGCGCTCTTGGAAGCGGGAGCAGAACCTGTTCGATCCGGTGCATTACCTAGCGCTGTTGGAGAAGAAGCCCGGCGGCTTCGACCATGCGCAGCCGCTGGAAGAATGGGAACTGCCAGCCTGCTTCGCCACGCTCCGCCGGCTGCTGGAGACCGAGCCGGGCGGATTGGGAACGCGGGAGTTCATCCGCGTGCTGCGACTCTTGGAGAGCGTCAGCCTCCCGCAGCTCGCCGACGCCGTCGAGTACGCCCTCCACATCGGCATCCATCACGCCGATGCGTTCCGGGTGATCGTCGAGCATCGCCGGGAGCCCCCGGTTCCCCTGTTCTCCCTCGACGGTCGACCCCATTTGAAACTGATCGACGTCGGACGGACCGACGTCGCCGCCTACCAGTCCTTGCTCATGGAGGAGCTGTCATGACCAAGACCGAAACGAAGTCCACGGTGCTGGTGAAGCACCACCTGAAAACACTAAAACTTCCGACCATGCACGCTGAGTGCGAAAAGATCGCCGCTCGGGCGGCGCAGGAGAACCTCGACCATGGGGCGCAGGCTCAAACGCCAGCGTTGGAAGCAGCGGCGCTGAAGTACGATTCGACGATTCGCAAGAAAACGTAGGTGCCACGCTTGGTTTAGAGTCGCCCTAGCATCGACGGGTTGCTACGAGGGTGGCACAAATGCAAATCAAATTCGAGTCGCGAAATAATGAGACTCAGCACGGGAACACGCGACCAACGGCGAACCGGCTAAAGTCTGATCTGGTAGTCGTGTGAAGTCCAATAAGAACAATTCGGTTCATTCTCACCTGGAACTACCGATGGAGGATCTTTCGGTTGCGATGTCTGTCGACTTCGCGACGACCTTCTCATCGAGGTACAAGCTTGGCGAACTCGCCTTGCGAATTTGGGCAATGTGTTTCCGCTTGGCCCGAATCGTCGTCGAACGAAGCGACATTCCTGCCCCAAGACCGAAGCCTTATCCGTCTACGTCGATTCGCGATTCAAGTACGGAACTACTGCAAGCGAAGCAATTCGAGGATCATAGCTGGTGGCGGCCGGACGAGGCGCGTCGATAATACCTCGGGCGCGGACAATTAAGTCAATTCATTTTGGCAACGACGATATCAGGTTCTGAATCGCAATTGGCTCAGGCGGTTTGACAAAATGGTGATCGAACCCGGCTTCCGCCGTACGGCGACGGTCTTCCTGCTGGCCCCACCCAGTCAAGGCAGCGAGGACAACCTTTTCGAAGCCTGGCTGCTGCCGGATTCGGCGGGCCAGTTCATAACCGTCCATCTCTGGCATGCCAATGTCCATGAACACAGCGTCGGGTATGAACTCCTTCGCGATTTCGAGGGCGATCCGACCGCTATTGGCAACTTTTACCTCATGACCTTGAAGCTCCAGCAACATCGCGAGCGTGGTGGCGGCATCCTGGTTGTCATCAACAACTAGGAGGCGACGGCCGGATGATTGGATGGCGCGGGCCTTCGGCTTGGAGGCGGGAAGGATCCTGTCTCCTTGCACCTTGGATAGCGGAAGCCGCACAACGAATTCGCTTCCTTTGCCGAGTCCCCCACTGCGCGCCTCGACGCTTCCGTTGTGCATTTCTACGAGATTCCGAACCAACGTTAATCCAATGCCTAGCCCACCCTGGGATCGTGTGGCAGTGTTGTCCGCTTGCATGAACAGGTCGAATACGCGCGGCAGCATGTGTGGATCTATTCCGATCCCATTATCTCGAATGGTAAGCACTGCGTCGGCGCCCTCCCGTGCCCCACTGACGGAGATCCGCCCGTTCGATTTGGTATACTTGATTGCGTTCGTAAGCAAATTGCCGACGACCTGTGCTAGCCGAATCGGGTCTGCGTCAATCAACAGCGACTCGCCCGGTAGTCGAATGCTCAATTGATGTCCTTGGGCATCAGCCAGGGGCTGAACGGATTCGACGGCGCGGGCAACGACCGATGCAAGCTCCACTTGCTCGTTGCGAAGCTCGATCTTTCCTCGCATCACCCTCGACACGTCCATCAAATCATCGACTAAGCGAACCAAGTGATGAATTTGACGCTCCATTAATTCGAGCGAGCGTGCAATAGTCTCGTCATCGACTCTTGGCAACTTGAGGATCTCAATCGCGTTTCGGATAGGAGCGAGAGGATTTCTCAGTTCATGGGCGAGCGTGGCCAAGAATTCATCTTTGCGCCGGTCTGTTTCCCGCAGCGCTTGGTAGAGCTGCGTATTCTCGACGGCGACCGAGGCGCGGCGTGCTAAATCCATCGCTAGCGCAACGTCACGTTCGGTGTATTTTCGGCCAGATTCAGCCGTTGCGAACGTGAGAACCCCCAGTGGGCTGCCGGAGACAATTAGCGGCACGCAAATGTATGACTTGAGGCCAAGCGAACGGAGCAGGTGCAAATGGCGGTCGTCTTTGGCCGCTTGCGCCAACAACTCGTCGTTGATCTCGCTGATGATCTCGGGCTTTCCACTACGAAGTACCCCCGCAGCTCCGGTCGTAGCTTCCGGGTCCGGAGGGTATTCCTGCATCAACTGCCGGACGAGGGCTATTTTGTCATCGTCCTGATGGGCGACCGCCAACCGGCGAACGCTACCATTGGGATCCCTAACATCGACCGCGGACCAATCCGCAAAATGCGGGACTGCCAAGGTGGCTACTTTTTGCAGCGTGCTTTCATAATCCACCACGCTAGCCAGAGCCGCGCTGGCGTCCGCCAGATAGCGGGAAGACTCTTCCGCGAGCTTCTGTTCATGGATGTCGGTACTTGTGCCATACCAGCGGGTCACGTTCCCGCGCTCATCGTGCGCTGCAACGGTGCGAATGAGGTGCCAGCGGTAAGCCTGCGGACGCGAATCAAGAAGCCGGAGTTCCATCTCAAATGGCGTGCCTGTGCTAAGTGAAGCCTGCCATCGCTCGCTCGCGGCCTGAGCGTCATTTGGATGAAGTATCTGAGACCATCCTTGATTGCCAACGGAGTTTGGCAATCCTGTAAACTCATGCCACCGTTGATTCAGATAGTCAATGTTTCCTTCCGGGGTGGCTGTCCACACGATTTGAGGCATGGCATCCGCCAGTTGCCGCAATTTCTCTTCGCTTTCTCGGCGAGCACGCTCTGCTCGACGTCGTTCGGTGACGTCCCTGGTGAAGCATCGCGTGTGAACGAACTTCCCGTTCTTCCACAATACGCTTGAGTCAATCAATACCTCTCTGATCGAGCCGTCCTTACATCGCAAACTCGCGGGGTACTCATCTAATTTCTCGCCTGCGCCTAGTCGGTTCAAAATGTCACAGATGACATCCTCGTCCGCATGAAAATCGCGGATGTTGCGGCCGACATACTCCTCGCGCGTGTAACCGAGCATGGTTAGTTCGGCTTGATTGGCCCGAATGATGGTCCCGTCTGGCCCCACCCAATGTAAGCCCACCGTGGCATTTTCAAAGAAATCGGCCAGCTCCTGTTCACTAGTTCGAAGTTCCTCTTCTGCTGCTTTTCGATGGATGAACTGGGCTACGCTGCCGGCGATAGTCCCTATCATTTCCAAAAGGTCAGCGTCGGGCTGCCGGATCCGGTGCGCAAAGAACTCAATGACCCCAATCACCTCTTCCCCGTGCAGAATCGGGCAGGCCAGCGCACTCTGCAGGCCATGGCTGACCGCAGCTGAAAGGCGCGGAAAATCCGGGTCATTTGCGAGGTCCAGCACCCAGGCTGCTTCGCCGCTCGTCCACACGCGCCCCGGGAGCCCCTCTCCTGGTTGAAAGGTCCGGTTACAGCTCGCGGCGGCAAAGCCTTCTGATGGCGAATCGTGCCGGCGCCAGCTGTGTCGGCACGCCAAAGCGCACCCTTCCGAGTCGGCGCTCCAGTAGAATCCCACGTCCCATCCGAGGCTTTGGCAAATCGCTTCGAGGACGCCATTCAGCCCGTCAGCTAAAGTGTCCGCCTGGTTGAGAGCATGGGTGACGGCAAGGCGGGCGATTCGGTGCTTCTCAGCTCGCTTTTGCTCAGATACATCCCGAAAGACAAGGACGCTACCAATCACGTCGCCGGCGGCGTTTTTAATCGGCGCGGCGGAGTCATCGATTGGGCGCTCCGCCCCCTGCTTGGAGATCAAGATGGTATGGTTTGCCAGTCCTACGATCACCCCTTCCTTGAGTGACCTCAAAGCAGGGTTTTCGACGGGGCTACGGGTGTCCTGGTTAACAATTCGAAACACCTTTTCTAGTTGTTGGCTGGCAGCCTCTTCCTGATTCCAGCCTATAAGATCTTCTGCAACCCGATTGACGAAAGTAACTCGTCCATCCGCGTCAGTAGTGATAACGGCGTCGCCGATGCTTGCAAGCGTTACGTGCAACTGCTCGCGTTGCTCTCGAGTAACCCGGGCCTTCTCCTCAGCGATGCGACGCGCCGCTTCCTCTTCGATCAGCCGCCGGGCGTTGTCCTCGGCCCGCTTTCGCTCAGTCATGTCGCGAGTGACCTTGGAAAAGCCGCGCAATACGCCGCGTTCGTCATGCAGCGCCGTAATTACGACGTTCGCCCGGAACCGGCTACCGTCCTTGCGCAGCCTCCAGCCCTCGTCCTCGAATCGCCCCTCGGCCCTGGCAACTTTCAGTTCGTGCGTCGGCCAACCTCGGTCGATAGCTTCTTGGGGATAAAAACGCGAGAAGTGTTGTCCTATGATCTCCTGCGCCTCGTAGCCATTGAGGCGTTCGGCGCCTGAGTTCCAAGTTGCAATATTGCCTTCAGGGTCGAGCATGAAGATTGCGTATTCGTTCGTCCCCTGGACCAGTAGTCGCAGTTGATCGGCTTCGCGTCTGGCTCGCTCCTTATCCTGAAACAGCGCGACAAACCCTCGGACTTTCGCCTGAAGGATGACGGGAATGAGCGGCTTCACAAGAAAGTCCACTGCGCCAAGAGCATAGGCCTCTTCAAGCTGCTGGCGGCCAGGATCCTCTGCCGTAAGGAAAATAATCGGTGTGTGCGGAGCATCCTTGCGACTGCGAATGGCCAATGCCGTTTCGAAGCCATTCATGCCGGGCATGCGGACATCGAGAAGAACCGCCGCAAATTCCTGGATCTCAACTTGCGCGAGTGCTTCCTCGCCCGAATGGACCTCCACTAACTCATGGCCCAATTCCCCGAGCAAGGCCCGAAGCGCGAGGAGATTCGACGGGTTGTCATCCACTAGCAGAATGCGGGCCGTTGGCATAAGGGGTCGGAGCGGAGCTCCGCCTGGTCGTCCAGGATTCTCGATCATCTCTTGCCTTTGCCAAAACTCCGAGGGACGGCGGTCAAATCTGGCAGAACCTAGGGTCAGGCGATTATTTTCGCATGGCGAATGATCGCTGAAAAGCTGTCCCGCCTGATCGCCCCCCGGGTCACCGCTTTCAGTGAGGATGTCAACGAGCCCACGCCTCCGACTGCTCGTCAACTGCGGCAAGGACGCAAGCAATGCGACGAATGAGCCGGACACGGTTGCCGAGCGACGGATCTGTCTCGATAGCTGAGCTGGATCTGGGGACTGTCAAATTGCCAGGGTCCAGAGCATCGTCTGCCTGGTCCCTTTGGCGGTAGATGCAGCCATGCCAAACGATCAAGCCAAATCCGCCTTCAATAACGCCCGGGAATACGCGGCCCAGATGTGCGATAGCCACACCCAAGTAATCGCCCTTACTAACCTCCTCAGTAAGGCGGACGACCACTGAACTTGGCAAGCTTCGCTTTGATTAGATGTAAATCTCCCGGCAGTACGTGGCAGCCGTCGGATGCTTCACACTGGCAGTGAATCAGGCCGCTATTTATAATCGGCGCCGGCATTTGGGCGGGATAGGCTTACCAACCTAGGACCAACGCTTGAAATTATGATGTCTGCGCTAAAGCAAACCGAACGACAAGCTCTCAACGAGTTACGAAAGGGCGGCTTAATCGAGCAAGAGGTCGCCGATCTACTCATCAAGAAAAAGCTGGTAATCGCCCAGGGTCAGCGCACACTAACTGGTTGCGAGGCCAAGGATTTCGGCGAGGAAGTCGTTGTTCCAGCCGGCGATCTGTCGTTTGCCTTTGAGGCTGTGTTGGGACGGGTGGCGTTTCAGCAGGCCGATCGC
>JAICUM010000697.1 GCA_025935855.1 Pirellulales bacterium
GGAGTTGCTTCGAGCGCATGTGCCGCTGGAGAGTTTGCTAATTGAGCGAATCGTGGCCGAGCACCACGTAATCGCAACTGTGGCCGTGGCGCCGCAGCGCGTCAGGGCGAGCGTCAGCGGCAGCCGCGAGTGCTCATCCGCTGAGATGAAGAAGCTCCTCGCTTGGGTGAAGCGTGGCGAAATCGCCGCGCCCAAAGACGGGGCCGCCGGCCGTGCGAAGCCGGATCCGATTATTGGGTTACTTGCGCTTCCAGACGGTGAACATGACCTGCGCGTGGCGCCATTGCGGAGTCGCGGCGAGGCGCTAGGCGCCTTGGTTGTCACGGCGAAAAGCAGCGAGCGGTTCACGCCGCGGCATGAGGAAATGCTCGCCGCGCTGCAGGAACCGCTGGCTGTCGCGCTGGAAAACGACCGCCGATTGCACGAACTGGCGGCGCTGCGCGAAGCAGCCGAAGCCGATCGCCGTTCGTTGCTGCGGCGGCTCGGCCGGCAAGATATCAGTGAGCAAATCGTCGGCGAGTCAAGTGGTCTGGCTCAAGTCATGCGGCGAGTTGATCTGGTCAGCACGTCTGATGCGCCAGTATTGCTCTTGGGTGAAACAGGTACCGGCAAGGAAGTTGTCGCCCGGGCAATCCATCAACGCAGCAATCGCCGCGACAAGCCGTTCATCCGTGTGAACTGCGGCGCCATCCCGCGGGAACTTGTCGATTCGCAATTGTTCGGCCATGAGAAGGGAAGCTTCACGGGCGCGTCGGAGACTCGAAAAGGTTGGTTCGAACGGGCGGACGGCGGCACCTTGTTCCTGGATGAAATTGGCGAATTGCCAGCAGATGCTCAGGTGCGATTTCTGCGAGTGTTGCAGGATTCGTTCATCGAGCGCGTCGGCGGGCATGAGCCAATTCGGATCGATGTGCGCGTCGTGGCGGCGACGCATCGCGATTTATCGGCCATGGTTCGCGACGGCCGCTTTCGTGAGGATCTGTGGTAT
The DNA here is from genome assembly GCA_025935855.1 of Pirellulales bacterium. GTDB lineage: Bacteria > Planctomycetota > Planctomycetia > Pirellulales > Lacipirellulaceae > Lacipirellula. The sequence goes on from JAICUM010000697.1 coordinate 989, forward strand.
CGGATCGCTGTGTTCCCGATTCTGCTGCCGCCGCTACGTGATCGGCTAGACGATATTCCGGAGCTGGCCGCCCACTTCGCGAGCCGGGCGGCGACGCGGTTCGGATTGGCGCCGGTGACGCCTTCAGAGGAGCATATCGAGCTACTGCGTCGCTATAGCTGGCCCGGAAATATTAGAGAACTAGGGGCTGTGATCGATCGCGCGGCCATTCTGGGCGAGGGGCATCACTTGGAGATTCTAGCGGCGCTGGGATTCAGTGCGGAAATACCCGCTAAGCCGCAAGCGGCGGGAACAGCGACCGTTCGAGACGCAGTGGGGGCAGCCGCTGGAAAGGAGGGCATCGCGTCGTTGGATGAGGCCATGAGGCGGCATATCGAGATGGCGCTGGAGAAGTGCCGCGGACGCATCGAAGGAACGCGGGGCGTGGCGGCAGCATTGAAGATCAACCCCCACACTTTGCGAGCGCGTATGCGAAAGCTGGGAATCGACTGGGCGGCGGTTCGCGAAGGAACGGACGCCACTCAATGAATGGCTGAGTTACGGCATAAGCACCTGGAGATTCCCGTGCCGCCGAGCAAGAATCTAGTCACGTCAACGATCAGGCAGGCAAACGGTTCATTCGGATGCCATGCGCCGGCTGCTATTTCGCCGCGGAGAAGTTCAGCTGCAGCGTGCTCTGATTCGCCAGTGTCAAATCGAGCGATTGCGGAGAATCAGCCACGTTGATGGGCATTGTCTCAGGCACTTTGCCGCGCTGAGGGTCGTTGACGATGCGTCCGGTCTTGCGGAACGCTTGCACGGAGACTTCATACTCGCCTGGCGTCAGCCCGAGCCTTGAGGACAGTTGAAAGGAGCCGTCTTTGATAGCCGCTCCCGCTGAGGACGCTTTTCCGGCTGCTTTCGATTGAAAATGAATCGTGCCCGACTCAACGGGAGCATTGTCAATCGTTACCGAGCCGCGAACGTCCGTGAGCTTATTGCCGGCGCCGCAGCCTGGCGCCACTGCTAACAGGCACGCGCAAACGACCAAACTCGCAATGCGATTAGTCATATGACTGAGCCTGTCGCTTAGGGCAGAGCGACCACTTCCTCGCCGCGCGGCGTTCCCACAGCACGCCACACGTTTACTTCCACGCTATCGCTTACGAAGCGGCTGCTGCCGTCGCAAAAGCTCACCACCACTCCGCCGGGATGCGTGCTGCGCGAGGTGTGCAGCACCATGTTCAGCTTGGA
>JAICUM010000551.1 GCA_025935855.1 Pirellulales bacterium
AGCGGCAAAAGCGCAGAGCGCAACTTGCTCTCGAAGGAGCAGCTCGCCAAGAACGTCGAAGGCATGGCGGCGCAGATGCGGCGATTCCTCGACTTTGACGCCGAGAAGTCGTCGGCATTGCTGCTGAACAACTACGATTGGACCGGGCAGTGGACCTACCTGGAGTTCCTGCGCGACATCGGCAAGAACTTTCCGGTGAATGTGATGCTGGCCAAGGATTCGGTGAAGTCCCGCCTGGGCCGCGGCGAGGAGGCCGATCCGCACGCCGGCATGAGCTACACCGAGTTCAGTTACATGCTGCTGCAGGCGTACGACTTCGTGCATTTGCACGAGAAACACGGCTGCGAGCTGCAAGCCGGCGGCAGCGACCAGTGGGGCAATATCACGGCCGGGATCGACTTGGCCCGCCGCATGAAGGGCGTGCAGTTATACGGGCTCACCTGGCCGCTGCTCACCAAAAGCGACGGCTCGAAGATGGGCAAAACCGAGTCCGGGGCCGTGTGGCTGGCGGCCGATCGCACCAGCCCGTACCAGTTCTATCAGTACTGGATCAACGTCGACGACGCCGACGCGGGCGGCAGTTTGCGGAAGCTGACTGACCTCAGCCGCGAGGAAATCGAGGCGCTGGACGCATCGCGGGCGGCCGATCCGGCAAAGCGCGAGAGCCAACGGCGACTCGCTGAGGAATTGACACGACTTGTACACGGCGACGCCGGACTCAAAGCGGCTCAGCAGGCGACAGAAATCTTTTTTGGCGCCGAGATTGGGGACTTGTCCGACAAGGAGCTGGGCCAGATCTTCGCCGACGTGCCGAGCAAGGAGTTGCCGGCCTCGAAGTTGGCAGAGCCTGGGCTGGCGGTGATCGACGCGCTCGTCGAGGCAGGCTTGGCGTCGAGCAAAGCCAAGGCGCGTCGCACCGTGTCGCAGGGTGGCGCCTATGTCAACAATCGCCGCGTCGAACAGCCGGACGCGATGCTGACGCGATCCGACCTGGCGAGCGAGTCGGTACTGGTGCTTCGCAGCGGCAAGAAAAAATTCGCGCTACTGCGATTCGTTTGAACGGGGCGCCTATCACTGCGCACTCGGAACGACCTCATCCCCATCGCGTGTCGCCAGCGCCCGCCACACGAGCAGCTCGACGTCACTCGTGAATGACCGCACCGAGCCGTCCATCATCGCGGTATTCACGAGACCGCCGGAGTGATAGCTGCGTGACGTCACCGCGGCAAAGGTCGTCGAAGGCGCGACGAGATTCTCCTTCTTGGAAATGAAATCGACGTCGTATTGGCCCGTTCCATCGGAGTAGAGCGCTTGGGTATTCGGCGTGAACGCGGCCGTGAAGCCTGTTTCATGCACCTTGCCGTCCACCCACTCGGTGTGGCCGGTCGTTCCCAGCGTTCCGCCATACGCTACCACGGCGGCGGGCGTGGCCGGCGGCGCGGCGTTGAGATCCGTCGGATTACTCGCATCACTGAGCTTTGCCTGATACGACTTGACCTCAGAGATGGCGAGCGTGTTGCTAAGCCCGTCAGTGAAGGACTTGTCGGAGAGCTTGGTGTTCACAGCAAACGCTCCGTTGCCGCCCGTTCGCGTCGCCGCGTCCCAGATCAGCCACGTTCCTTGGTTCACCGCGTAAGTGGGCGGAAAGTGCGTCTGAGTCGAGCCGACCTTCGGCTCGCCATGCTCCTCGTCTGGGCAGAAATACATGGGGATTTTCAGCGCCGACACTTGGGCGTGCTGTGGAGCATTCGTGAGGTCTTTGTAGTTGAAACGGAAGTCGATCAGGCTCCGCAGGGACGCCTGCTCCATGTAGGGCAGCAGCCGTGCAAACGCCGACCAGCTCGCGCCCGTGGAGAGGCTCAAATCGACGGACGGCGGCGTTGATTTTTGCGCCGACAGGTAGTTCTGCACCGCCAGGACATCCTGCCGGAGGTTGTTGGAACACTGCGACCGGCGGGCCGCCTCCCGCGCCGCTTGTACGGCGGGCAGCAACAAGGCAATGAGCGTCCCAATGACGGCAATCACGACGAGCAGTTCAACGAGGGTAAATGCGGGTCGATGGATGGGGGCGGCATTCATGAATTCGATTCCTCAGAGACAGTAGTTGCTATTGAGACTCAGTATCATAAATGATGGTCTCATTTTGCCTGTTGACGCCCCGGCGTCAAGCACGGCAAAACAAAAAACGTAAGAATTTCCCGGCGCCGATTTCGCCCAGAGACATCCGACTCAATGCTGCGAACGCCTGAACAGTTGCGAACAGATGCTTTGCGGATCTGGAAAGCTGGCGTGGATGCGGTAAAGCCGGTAAAGCTCATTCTGGAAGCTTGCGAGGCCGATGGACGATGGTTGCGGATCGGCGAGGAAGCGATCGAGCTAAGCGAAATCAATAAAATCGCGGTCGTCGGCGGCGGAAAGGCAGCCGCGGGAATGGCCGCGGCCCTGGAGCTTGCGCTAGGGCCGGTGGCACTTGAGGGGAAGCGAGTGACGGGCTGGGTGAACGTTCCGGCTGATTGCGTCGTCTCGACCGACGCAATCCACCTCCATCCCGCGCGGCCGGCAGGAGTAAATGAGCCGACAGAGGTCGGTGTTGAAGGCGTCCGCCAAATGCTGAAGCTGGTCGCCGGGTTAGGCGGGCGTGATCTGTGCATCGCGCTTATCTCAGGCGGAGGATCCGCGCTGATGCCGGCGCCGATCGACGAGTTCAGCCTGGCCGACAAGCTGGCGCTGACACGCGAGATGTCCGCTCGTGGGGCGACGATCGAGCAACTGAACGTCGTGCGGCGCGAGCTAAGTCAGGTCAAAGGCGGCGGGCTGGCGCGAGCGTGCCGGGCGGGACGAATGGTTTCGCTGATCATTTCCGACGTGCCGGGCGACGACCTGAGCCTCGTCGCTTCAGGCCCCACGGTATGCCGGCAGCCAACGCCCGAGGCGGCCATCCAAGTTCTCGAAGAGCTGTCGCTAAACACGACGACCTTCGGCGCTCGGGCGATCAAGGCGTTGCGGGGCAGGGCGGTCGCCAAGGAGCCGACGGAGGACGCTTGCCGGGTGACCAACGTGCTGCTCGCCAACAATGCGACCGCGGTGGACGCGGCGGGGATTGAAGCGGAGAGATTGGGCTATAGCCACGCGATGATCTCCGCGACGAAGCCGGAAGGGAAGGCGGAAGAGGTCGCGCGTGGTTTGACCGAAATGGGCAAGCGAATGCGGAGCGAGGATGGTCCCGATTGTTTGATCTCCGGCGGGGAGCCGACGGTACGATTAGCGCCGGCTGACGTGCGGGGCCGCGGCGGTCGCAATC
>JAICUM010000214.1 GCA_025935855.1 Pirellulales bacterium
ACCTTCCTAAAAATACTCCCGACCCCTTGCGGGCCGCAAGAAAGACCGCATCGCGCCCCGCCATGTTCACACTCGGCGCAGAAGATGCTCAGGGACGACGCTTAAACAACTCATGCCGCTAGCACGCGGGGCGGTGCCGCGAATATCCAACAAGATTTTCGCGGGCCACCGCAAGCCGACATGCCGGCGGCCGGGTTGGCCTTGTAAGAATTACGAATGTGGGGCACATTGGCCCGCGCTGCCAACGGATCAAAAGTCCGCCGGCCGCAGGAACAGGTGATTTGCTGCTCGGATGAGGTCGAAGCGTCGCTCGCGGTTGTGAGCGAAGACGGATCTTCCGCTCGCGAGTCAAACGGTTCGACCGACAGTTCGCCACGACAACAGGGACGTTGTCGCGCTAGACGCCGCCTTCCGCTCTCCCGGACTGAACCGGCAGCGGCGGGCGCTTCGCCGCGCGCCTTCGCGCTTCTCCGCTTGCCGTGCGACTGGCAAACAAAAAGTGAAATCGCACACGTTGTGTGCGATCACGCGACGTGCTGCGTCCACGGAGGGAAGCCATGGTCGGCTCTCGAAGGCTTGTTGTCGCCTTGGCGACGGTTCTGATCTGCCACGGGGCCACGGCGGACACCGTGCTCTTGGATTTCACGACGCCCGGCTGCGGGCCGTGCCGCATGATGCGGCCGGTGCTACAGCAGCTGTCCGCCCATGGCTACCAGGTGCGCGAGGTCGATGCGTCGATTGAGCCGGCGGTGGTTTCAAAATTCCACGTCGAGAAGTTTCCGACGTTTATCGTGCTGGTCGACGGGGCCGAGCGGGCACGGCAAGTGGGCGGCGTGCAGGAGTTCCAGCTTGTGGACATGATCCGCAAGGCGGAGCAAATCGCCGGCTCGGCGCGTGCGAATCAAGGCGCTGCTTCACTGCAGTTTGCAGACCACACGCCATCCTCGGCGAATGGGCCGATTGGCAGCGCGCCGATGCCACCAAGCGACCGCGTGGTGCCGATTGATCCTCTGCCGCAGCATCAAGCAGGCGGCCCAGGATCAAATGCTGGATCATTGAACTCGCCGGCGACCGCTCATTTGATTGCCGCGACAGTGCGCATTAGCGTTCAAGACAAGGACGGCCGCAGCACGGGCTCGGGCACGATCGTCGATGCTCGCGAAGGAAAAGCCCTGGTGCTCACCTGCGGGCATTTGTTCCGTGCTTCCGCGGGAAAAGGTCCGATTGAAATCTCGCTCTTCGCGGCGGGACCGAGCGGAGCGGAGCTGCGCGGCACGGCCGAGGGAACACTGATTCACTATGACTTAGAGCGAGATTTAGCCCTCATCTGCTTCGTGACGCAGACGGCAGTCGAGGTGACGCCGATCGCTCCGGCCGGAACGCAGTTAGCCCAAGGCGCCGCCGTGACGAGCGTCGGCTGCGAGCACGGCGCGAATCCGACGCGGTGGGCCAGTCAAATCACTGCGGTCAACCGGTTCGCCGGCCATGCGAACGTCGAGGCCGCACGGGCGCCGGTCGAGGGCCGCAGTGGCGGCGGGCTGTTTAACGAGGTCGGGCAAGTGATCGGCGTGTGCTACGCGGCCGACCCGCAAGCGAACGAGGGGTTGTACGCGTCGCTCGTGTCGATTCAGGAGGAGCTCGATTCGCTGAATTTGTCGGCCGTCTACAAAACGCCGTCGCTTGGGAATTCGCAAAACGTGGCAGTCATCCCGGCGTCCAATCAAACGCCCGCCACGAATTCACCTTTTGAGCTTCGCGGGCAAAGCCCGACGCCGACGAGCGATCCGCGGGCGATGTTAGCGCCCACCGCCGCGACGGCCCCGGCGCCCAGCCCCGCGGCGCCTTCGATTGCCCAGCCCGCTCCGGATCCGGTCGCGGAAGCTAGCGTGCTGTCCGCAGAGGAACAGGCGACGCTACAGGAACTTGGACGGCGGGCGGCGGACGCGGAGATTATCTGCATCATTCGGCCAAGAAACTCCAGCGGTCGCAGTGAGGTGTTGAAACTGGACCACGCCTCGGCCACGCTGGTGGGAGCGCTCGAGGCGGCCAGCCAGCAAAACGCCTCTCAGGCAGTAGTTGCCGCCGTTCCCGCGCCGGCAGATTCGCGTAGGCGATAAGTGGCTTTTGGCCGTTCAGAGGGTACAGCCGTTATGACCGTCACGGGATAGGGCGAAAGGCTTCAGTCCCCGCCGCAATCACAAGCGTTTGCAGCTATCCGCAAGCCAGGAACGCAAGGCGGATGGCCTAGGCTTTCAATACGGGAGCGCCTTCTGTGGGCTCCCGTCGTCCGTTTCCAAGTCAACAAGCGACGCGCCTCGAACCGCATTCTGAAGCGAGCACGCTGGTGATTCCGTTTCTCGCCATTACGTCGATTCTGAATATCGGCCTGGGCTATTGGCTGGCCATCTATTTGGCGAAAGGCTCAGCGTTGGCGGGGACCAATCAGGCCGATGATCTAGCCAAACTCACAAACAGCCCCGCAGGCGGAGCAGCGACTGCGGGCGGCCATGCCTATGCCTGGCCCGCGGGCGCCACCGCCGCTGCGGCCGGCGCCATCGGCCAACCCCTGCCCGGCGCGGATGAAGCAAAAAATGGCCACGCGGCAGTTCAAGCCGCAACGTCGGGGGCTCCGGCGGAGGCTCATGACCAGCCATCGGCGATGGAGCAAGATTTGCTTGCCGGAATCGAAGAATTCCGCAATCAACTCGCGCAGCTAAAGTCCAAGGGCGCCTTTGAGCCGCCCGTTGCCGCGTCCTGAGCCTTGACTGCTCCGATTATCGAGCCAGCTCGAAGATGGCCTCGACTTCGACGGCCATACCCGCCGGCAGCGACGGAGCCCCCACGGCACTACGGGCCGCGACGCCCTTGTCCTCGCCGAAGACGTCGCGCATCAACTCGCTGAAGCCGTTGATGACCGCGGGATGGTCAGTGAAGCTCGGCGTCGCTTGCACCAAGCCAAACGTCTTCACAATGCGGCCGATCTTATCGAGCGAGCCGTACTGCTTGCGAAGCGTCGCAAGGATGTTCAGCCCAGTTTGCCGGGCGGCCTGATAGCCGGCCGCCACGTCGAGATCGTCGCCCAGGCGACCTTTGATCAGATGGCCATCGCTTTTTCGCGGGCCGTGGCCCGAGACATAAACCAGGCCGGCGGCCTCAAGGGCCAGTTTGTAAACGCCCACGGCGCCCGGCGCCGGCGGCAATTCCAATCCTAGTTCTTTGACGCGTGCTTCGGCGCTCATTGCTTACTGCCTCCAAGGGGATTTGGAATTGCTCAGGCGTCCGCTTCGTTTGCTTTTGGATAGATCGTTGCCGGATCGACCAACCTCTCGGCAATCACGCGCCATTTGCCGTGGTCGAGTCGTCGAAAGAAGCAGCTCTCGAAACCTTCATGACACGCGGCGCCGGTTTGGTCAACTTTCAACAGGACCGCGTCGCCATCGCAGTCCACGTACATCTCACGCACCTTCTGCACGTGGCCGCTGGTTTCGCCCTTGCGCCACAGGCGTTGGCGGCTGCGGCTGAAGAACACCGCGTACCCGCTGGCCACGGTTTCCTCCCAGGCCGCCCGGTTCATGTGGGCGAGCATCAGCACATTGCCGGTAGCGGCGTCTTGGACGACCGCCGTGACCAGGGAATTCGGTCCGTCAAATTTGGGTGCGTCGGCTGACACTGGGCTGCTTACTCCACGGCTGTCACGGCAAACACAGGATACTCAGATCAAACGGCATACGTCTATGCGCTGACTCCGGCGGCTTCCCCGCGGTTCAGGCATAGGCGGCTAAAACCTTACCACCCGTCAGGAAGGCACGTTCATCGCATCAGGAGTCTTGGGAGGCCGCTTGCAGGCCGTTCCTCGCCAGGCCGATGCATTGAGTGTCGGCGGCTCAGCAAACACATCACGTTCACTCCCGGTGCCAGATTTGAACGCCTTGTTTACGATCGTTCTTCCCGTTCATAACGCCGAGCGCGGTCTTCGCGCCACGGTGGTCGGCATCCTCGACCTTGCCGAGGTCCTCGCCAGGCGATTGCAAATCGCGATTGTGGACGACGGCTCGACCGACGGCACCTTTGAGGCGGCCGCCGAGTTGGCTCGCGAATTCCCCCAAGTGCGCGTCATTCACCAACGGGCGCAGCGCGGGCTCGGCGAAGCACTTGAGCAAGTGCGGCTGCGGCTAGGCGTCGAGCACGTCATCGCCCATGACGGAATCGCAACCATCAGCCTCGACGAATTGGCGACGTTGTTGATCGCGACGGATGATGATTCCGCCGCCGACGCCGGGGATGCCGCGACTCATCGTCGCTCCCGGGAATCGGTCGATTTAACCATGGCCGCCGGGCGGCGTCGCGGCCGCGCGGGCGCCTCCTTTCGCTGGTTGCGGATTGATCAGCCGCTGGTTCCACGACGTTTTTCCGGGAGGTCGTTGGCGGCTTCTCCCGAGCCGAAGCTCCCCGACGCGCCACCAAAGAGCGCGTTCAGCCGGCTGCGTACCGTGGCGCCAGGCGCGTCGCGTTAGTGCGCTTCCCGCCGTTTGGAATGTCCACCTCACTGAAAGCGGAGATCATTTTTTCTGACTTTTCCAACGGCTTCTCTTCGATAGCAGACGGCGCCAAAGGCGATAATCTTGTCCTCAAGCACTTGCACAAAACCACTGCTAACAGTGCTGCCTGCGCTTGCGCGAGCAATGTGGGAACCGGCCCTTGTTCAGCCGGATTCGGCTGTTTAGTATGAGGTGCAACTTAGCGTGTCCTGCCGGCCAGCGGACGCGCGCATTCGACCGCCTTCAGGGCAAGAACCTTCTCGGCTGATAGGTTTGGCGGCGGTCATAACAGGCGGCTTGTAAGAGCAGTGATTCGCTGCAAGCGCGCATTTCTCGTCGTATGCGGACTGCCAGCTTCACGATGGCTTTCGGTTGGCTGAGGGTGCGCTTGGAAGCGCGAGGCCCCGGCCGACGAGAGTTCGCGTGAAGCGCCTGGACACCACTCACAGAGGCCTCGCCGACGAACCCGCCGGCGAGCGGAGGCCGGACACCATGAGCACGGTTGAATACAGTTTTGGACTTGGGGAATTTCATGCGCCCACGCCGATTGTCGCTTCGATGAACGGCGGCGGGGAGCGGAAGCTGCATCGCATCAGCGAAGTCAGGCAGGAACAAGGGGTTTCCGTGCGGTCTGCCGCGCGCCGGCTCGGACTTTCGATGCAAGAGGTTCGCGCGCAGGAGCAGCCGGGATGCGATCTGACGCTCTCGCAGCTCTTGCGCTGGCAGACAGTGTTGGAAGTGCCGCTCGCGGATTTGCTCGTCGATTCGACCGGGCCACTCTCGACGCCGGTGAGCGAACGCGCCCGCATGCTGCGAGTGATGAAGACCGCCAAGGCCCTGGCCGAATCGGCCCACGAGCCCTCGGTGCAGCGATTGGCGTCGATGCTCATCAATCAGCTCATTGACTTGATGCCGGAGCTGAGCGACGTTTCGGCGTGGCACTCGGTGGGCCAGCGGCGAACCCAAGAGGAGATGGGCCGCATTGTCGAGCGGACCATCCCGGACAGCTTCTTCGGCGACGCCGGGTATTAGTCGTAGCGGCGGTTTTCAACCGCCGTGAAAAGATCGCCTACCAACCAATTGACGACCGCAAGCCGCCCCTACTAAGCAGAAGGGGTCGAGCGACGCAGCGACGCGCTTTGAACAGAAAAATCAGATTCGCGCCGCCGGCGAAGCATGTCTCGGCTCGCCAGGCGGCTTTTTTTTACATTCGCGGCCAGCGAAAACAGGATGATGAGCGGGCCGAGAAACCACGGCGTCAACGCGGCCCAGCAGACTACGCCAAGCACCAAGCTCATCGCGAGCGGCTGATTGTTGAGAAGTTCGCCAGCAAGGCGCCGAAGTCGTGGACGTTTGTAAAAAGCGCCGCCAATGAAAAGGAAGGCGCCGGCTGCCAGCCACCGGCCGATTGAGCCGCGGTGCGGGGATTCAATGTGCAATTCGTTGACCGTTGTTTCGAAATATTCGGTTTGAGATCCATTCGACTCAAGTAAAGTTTCCGGAACGCCAACCTCGTCAGCTGGCAATTCCGCGGCTGAGGCTGTGTTTGCCAGTTGTTGCCGGAGCTTTGGCCAATTGCTTTCCAGGGAATTCTTGGCGTTCTCCTTGGAGGGCGCACCGCGAAGCCGCCGCGACCACGGCTTAAACCATTGGGCGGCGTCTGCGGACGCCATGGACACTGCCAAGGTAGCCGCTTCGCTGACGGCCGCGAGTCGCTCGTGTCTTATAGCCGCCTTCAACTCTTCGAACGAAATGGAGTTCGCTTCGTCCGACGCGAACTCGAACTCATCGGTGGACGACACGCTCCATAGCGAGCGTTGGATTGGCAGCGGACCATCGCTATAGACTATTTGCGGCGAATGAACGTCAAGCGGCTCATTCGGTGAACGCGGCGCACGGTAGGCAACCGTCAATAGATGCGGCAGATTGGGCGAGCCTTCCGCGGGACGCCACTCGATTTCCCGGGCGCCAGCGGTTGCAAATGGCTGATCGTCAACCGCGGCATACATGAGCGCCGCCTGATCCGGCAGCTCGATCTTGAAGCTTCCGATGCCGCCGGAATTGACGATCAGTTCAGCCATGGCCGACCACTCCGCGCCGTCGATCATGGCGCGTGTTGCCGCCAGCCGCACGCGAGGCTGCTGCAAGCCGTTCGGCGGAGCATTTCGCTCAGCGCTCCATCGCGAATTTGTCGTTCGAAACGCGGTTGCGCTTTCGGCGATTCCTAATTCAACGGCCAGCGATTCGGGGAGCTTCACTTGTTCCAGACCGCGCCGACGCCATTCTTGTGACGCTCTGGTGATCACAACGTATTTCTGTTCGGCGTCGCAATCCAGAACATCAATGGCAGGAACGTGAACTCGTCGGTCGGAATCCGCCGCAAGCGTTCCCTTAAGTTTTAACCGCACCGTTTCGCCGGCCGCGACAGTTTTGTCCAGGCGAATCTCAATTTCTTGGTGGGACCCTTTGTCCTCCTTCACTGCAAGGCGCTTTGCATCGAGCCCCACGACCTCCGGCTCGCGCCAATTCGTTGAGGCCGTCAATCGAATTCGATCGAGGACGCCGCGCGTGACGCGCCCCTGCAGCACGTATTCGGCCACCGGCGCCGAATCGAGATCCGAAATCATCGTTGCCGACGATGCCGTCAGGCGAACGTCGTTCTTGGACACAACGAGTTCGGGCTCCTCTTCTTCCGAGCGACCTATCGAGAATTGGGCGACGCCCAGAGCATCGCCGTCAGTGGACATCGACGACTTAAATGGATGAACGTCGGCCGCTCGCTCCACTTCCACGCTCACGTCGCTGCTGCGCGTAACAACGACCTGCAAGGCAGACGCGGTCGCCGATACGAGTCCCATTCGACCCACTGCAAGATTCCGGCCGTTGCTGTACGGCCGAGTGCCAGAAACGGCGACAACATGGGACGTCGCGAGTGGATGGCTCAAAAAAATGCAAAGCTCATTATCGCGAGGTCGCGAGTAACGAAGCGGCAAATTATTTGGGCTGCCGTTCGAGGTGACTGAGACGTTCCGCACCTCCAAATCCGCCGGAATGCTAAGCCGGTGGATGAAGACTTCGCCGTCAATTTGGTTAATCGCCGCGCGATACCGACAGACGGCTTCTTGTGCCTGGCATTGAATCGTCAAGTTTTCGGCGGCCGAAACTTTCACTGGCAGCGGCTCCGTCTGAATCGACCATGCCGGCTGCTTGGCTGTGACCGCGTAGGCTAGCCGTAAATTCCCAGGCGCTCGCGGCCAGGCTTTTTGAATGTCCGCGCTCGGAAGAGCCAACAGCCCTGAGGCGGCTTCCTCATGGACCGCCAAGCGAGGGCTGACTTCCACCGCAAAGTAATTCGATTTGACCAAGGGACCGACGACGGCGACGGCGGGAAACTCAAGCCGGCCCACCGCGGCG
>JAICUM010000149.1 GCA_025935855.1 Pirellulales bacterium
AAGCGAGTACCCACTACAGCACTGGCAGGATGCCAGTGGCACTCAGTTCGGTTAGCTTTCTGAACATCGATAAATGATCCTGCGTGGCACGACCGGTTTCTTTGTTCCAAGAACGACAATCATGAACATCACGAAAAAACTGCTCGTCACGGTATTTGCCTTCGCCGCCGGCATTGCCGTTGCCACGGCCAACGCCGACGACCGCCTCGACATGATCTGGCCCAAGCGGATCAAGCCCGGCGACACCGTGGCCGTCGTCGCCCCCGCCGGTCCAGTCGAACACAAAACGCTCGACCTCGGCGTGCAGCGCATCAAGGACCGCGGCTACAAAGTGAAGATGCGAGACGACATTTATGACGTATACGGCTATCTCGCCGGCACGGACGAGCGCCGCACGAAAGAACTGATGGACGCCTTCCTCGACCCGGAGGTGGACGCCGTCATCACCGCCCGCGGCGGCTACGGCGTCATGCGGATTCTCGACCGGCTCGATTACGAAAAGATCCGCCAGCACCCCAAAGCGGTGCTCGGCTACAGCGACATCACCGCCCTGCACGCCGCGCTCAATCGCAAGGCGGGCCTCGTCTCCTTCCACGGCCCCGGCCCCGCCTCCGGCTTCGGCACGGAAGAAGGCCCCACCGACTTCACTGTAAAATACCTCATCCAAGCCCTCGAAGACACCGGCGAGTCCGCTTCAGCGGTCGAGCGCCCCGGGTACACGATCGAAGTCCCCGAAAAAGTCGCGAAAGTCGATTCCTACGGCAAAGGAAAGGCGCGCGGCCGCCTCACCGGCGGCAACCTCTCAATGGTCTCCGCCATCGAAGGCACCCCCTACGCTCTCGATTGCCACGACGCCATTCTGCTCATTGAGGACGTGAACGAAGCCCCCTACCGCATCGACCGCATGCTCCGGCAATTGAAGCTCGCCGGCCAACTCGACCACGTACGCGGCGTCGTCCTCGGCCAATTCACCACGGAGTACGTTCGCGAGGACAAGCTCACCGACGACGCCCGCTTCGACACCCAGGGCGTGCTCAAGCAGTACTTCGAACACGCCGGCATTCCGGTGCTCGTGAACTTCCCCATCGGCCACCAAAAGCAAAACTGCACGCTGCCGCTGGGCGCGCAGGTGGAAATTGACGCCGACAAGAAAGAGCTGCGTATTCTCGCGCCGGAAGTGAACTAGAAGCTGATGTTCGCGGATCGGCAAGTGTAGACCTCTCGCTCCGCGAGAGGTTTCATCTCGCGGAGCGAGATGACTACACTTGATCCGTGTGCTATCCGATTTAGCTGAACAGCTCCTTCACCACCTCGCCGCCGTCCACGAGCTTAATCGGCCGGCCGTTGCTCGCGTGGTTCTCGTGATTCGCGTCGATGCCGAGTGTGTGGTAGATCGAGCGGAACAAGTCGGTAATCAGCACCGGCCGCTCGATGACCTCGGTCCCAGCGTCGTTCGTCTTGCCGATGACCTGCCCGCCGCGTACCCCGCCGCCGGCCAGCGCTACGTTGAACGCCCGCGGGAAGTGATCGCGACCGGCCCGCGGATTGATCTGCGGCGTGCGTCCGAATTCGCCCATCCAGATGACCAGCGTCTTCTCCAACATGCCGCGCTGCTTCAGGTCGGCAATGAGCTGGGCGGCCGGCTGGTCGATCTGTCCGCACAAATCGTGAACCTTGTCGAAGTTATCCTGGTGCGTGTCCCAGCCCTTGTGCGAAACCTCGACGAACGTCACCCCGCGTTCGACCAGCCGCCGGGCCATCATGCAGCTCGCGGCGAATTCGCCCTTGCCGTACTGGTCGCGCAGTTTCTTCGGCTCACGATCCAGGTCGAACACTTCCATCTTCGGGCTGTGAATCATCTCCGCCGCCCGCTTGGCGAGCTTGTTCTGGTCTTTCACGACCGCGGCGCCGCCGGTCGAGGCGAAGTCGCCCTGCATTGAGGTCAGTAGCCGCAGCCGCCGGGCATAGCGATCGTCCTCCACGGTCGGCGTGGTGTTCTGCGGCGGCTTCTCGGCCGATTGCAGCACGAGCGGATCGTAGTCGATGCCCAAGAGCCCGCCGCCGCCGGAGTTCGCCAGCCGCCCGCCGATCTGCACAAAGCTCGGCAGTTCGCTTGCGGCGTTGCCGATCTGCTCGGCCACGTTGGCGCCCATCGTCGGATGCTTCACGCTCGCCATCGGCAAGTAGCCGTGGTGCAGCAGGTAGGTCGCCCGCTGGTGGTTCCCCTCTTTGCTGGTCATCGAGCGGATGATGGCCAGCTCGTTCATCGCCTTCGCCAGGTGCGGCAGATTCTCGGCAATCTGAATCCCGGACACGGCCGTGTCGATGGCCTTCGTCTCGCCGCCGTTCGCGTGTCCCGGCTTGGGGCTGAACGTTTCCATCTGCGACGGCCCGCCGCTCATCCACAACACAATGCACGCCATGCCTCGCTTGCGCAGCTCGCCGGCCTGGGCCGCGATGACGTCGGTCCAATTGAACGCGCCGACGGCAAAGCCGAGCGCCGCGGACGACTTCAAAAAGTCCCGCCGCCCCACCACGCGCCCCTGCCGAACCGCCACCTGCGTATGATGCTCAAGCTTGACCATGACTCACCTGCTAATTCATTTTTTCGCCGCGAATCTCGCCAATCTTCACCAATAGCCTTCAAAACGATTTCGTTCTTGATTCGCGCCGATTCGCGCGATTCGCGGCAAAAACTTTTTGTCTTATTTGCGGTACCGAAACTCCGCCGAGTTCATCAGCGCCCAAGCCAAATCCTCAAGCGCCGTCTCACGGCTCCCAATCTCATCGACATACGCGGTCGCTCGCGCCAGCTCGTCCGCCGTCGGCTGCCGGCTCAGCGTTCGCAAGTACAACTCGGCGAACAAGTCGTCGTTGCCCTTGATCTCCTCGAGCATCGAGCTGAGTATCCCCCGCTTGGCCTTCAGGGCGCCGGCCACTTGCGGCGAGTTCATCATCGCCAGCGCTTGCGGAATCGAGCCGGCAATCGATTCCCGCGGCTCGCTCGGATCAAACCCGAACGTCACGTTGAACTGCGTCCGCGGGCCGATGTTTCGCTCGGCCTTATTCGGCCGCCCGAGCCGTTCCTGCGGCGCGTCGGGAATATCGAGCGCCGAAATCACCGCGTTGTAAAGTTGATCCGCCCGCAACGGCTGCGGCACGTTCGCCGCGAACGGCACGTGATCGTCGCCGCGGTCCCGCGGCCGCGATTGCCGCTGGTAAGCGTCGGTCGCGCAGATCGTCTCGACGAGCCACTTCACGTCGTAGCCGCTGTTGTGAAAGCCTTCGGCGAGTATCCGCAGCGTCTCCGGCGCTCGCGCTTCGCGATCCGGCCCCACGTCATCCACCGGCTCATAGAAGCCTTCGCCGACCAACTCCGCCCACATGCGGTTCACCATCGCTACGCCGAACCACTTGTTCTGCGTGAGCCACTTGGCCAACGTCTCGCGGCGATCGACGTCCAGCGTTCCATAGTCCAACTTGGCGCCGGTCAGAAAGAACTGCGGCTGCATCTTCGTGCCGGGCGCCGAGGGGTTCTTCAAGTCCGGCATGTAGTGCTCCGGCGTCGGCCGATTGCCGTCGTCCTTCTTGGGGACGCCGCCTTCTCGATCGTTGGTGTAAACGACGAAACTTCGCTTCGTCACCGTTTGCATGGCCCGCACGCCGATGCGTGGGAAGAACGCGGCCAGCTCGTGGAACTGCTCGCGCTTCCAGCGGTCGTACGGGTGGTCGTGGCACTGAGCGCACTGAATCTGAACGCCAAGGAAGATTCGCGCCACCTCCGCGGTGGTTTCTTCGGTGCGCCCTTCCTGGGCCATGATCACGGCCGTCGAACCGTTCTCGCGCACGTCGCCGGTGGCGGTGATGAACTCCGACGCGATGCGATCCCACCGCTCATCGCTGTTCAGCTTCTCGCTGAGATCGGCCTCCAGGGCGTTCGCCGCGATGAGCGCCCGGTCCTCGATCCGGCGGTAAAAGATCACGTCCCGCCAGTAGCGGGCCCAGTTCACGCCATAATGCGGATCGACCAGCAGCTCGCGGACAACTCGTTGCCGCTTGTCAGGCGCCTTGTCGAGCGAAAACGCGATGACGTTCTCCGGCGCGGGAATGTCGCCGACGATGTCCAGCCAGGCCCGCCGCAGGAACGTGGCGTCGTCCGCCGGCGGAGCGACCTTCACGCCGTCCTTGAGCACTTCCTTCGCCAATGAGGCGTCGATTTTCTTGGCCGTCTCGACCGGATCCGGCTTGGCCGCGCCGGCAACCGCCGCAAAGCACCCTAGAAAAGCCGCGGCCGCTACGGCCGCCCAGGGACGGAACCTCCGCATGGAAAACCGCCTCCAAAACGAGCTGAAAGCCCAGACGTGGCGCGTCCGCCACCCGCTATCAAGCATACCACCTGAGCAATCGGCGTGAGTAGAGAATCTAACCCCGCCGCGGCCACCCAAGTTTCGCCAATAGCCCCGACCTAGCTAGGTCGGGGCTAGGCGGGGGCCCAATGAGACGCAAGAAGCCAATAAAAAAGCCGCGTCCAAATCGGACGCGGCTTTCATTAAATCTCGTTAAGCAAAGCGGCCGCTTACCGCTTCGAGAACTGCGTCCCCCGGCGGGCGCCGTGCAGGCCGTACTTCTTCCGCTCCTTCATGCGGGCGTCCCGCGTCAGGAAGCTCTTCTCACGGAGCTTCTCGGTCAGGTCGCTGTCGTGCTTCAGCAGCGCCCGGGCGATCCCCTGCATGCAGGCTCCCGCCTGGCCGGTCGTGCCGCCGCCATCAACGCGAATCGTCACATCGACCGAGCCGCGCACCTCGCAGTGCTCCAGAGGAGCAACGACCGCGTTGCGATCCTGCTCGATGCAAAAGAATTCTTCCAGCGCTCGGCCGTTGACCGTGATCTTGCCGCTGCCGGCGCGAATGCGCACGCGGGCGACCGAAGTCTTGCGTCGGCCAGTGCCAAGGGCTTCTTCCGAAGCAGTTGCTGCCATGGGGCGTTCCTACTTATTCAGATTTTAAAGCTCAAATTTCAAATGGCGGATTGAAGGGTCGAGCCCGCCGTTACGCATTCGACGCCAGCTCCGTCGGCTCCGGCGACTGGGCCTGATGCGGGTGGTTGGCGCCGGTGTAAAGCTTCAGCTTCGTGAGCATCGCCGCGCCGAGCTTGCTCTTGGGCAGCATCCGCCGCACGGCTTCCTGCAGGATCAGCTCCGGCCGTTTTTCCAACCGATCGGCGGCCTTGATCGTCTTCTGCCCCGGGTAGCCGGTATACCAGGCGTAGGTCTTCTGATCCCACTTCTTGCCGGTGAAGCGGACCTTCTCGCAGTTCACGACGACGACAAAATCGCCGGTGTCCACGTGCGGGGTGTACGTCGGGCGGTGTTTGCCCATCAGGATGACGGCAATCTCGCTGGCCAGGCGGCCGACGATCTTATCGGTAGCGTCCACGAGCAGCCACTTCTGCTCGACGGCGCCCGGTTTGGCCATATAGGTCGTCATGGGACGAAAGTCTCGAAACGTAAGTCCAGTGGCGGAAGCCAATTGATGATAGGGAATCGACCAATTTACCCGCCCCGCGTCCGGCGGACAAGTGGACGAATTGAACGTCGAAGCGCCTCCGGCAACCCATTTAGCCGCGGGGCTTGCCCCGCAGGGTGCCACTGGCATCCTGCCAGTGTTGATGCGGGTACTCGCTTGCCACCTCTCACTGGCAAAATGCCAGTGGCACCCAGCGGCGGGGCTAAATTACCTCATCGGTGCTCATTTCCGCCGGCGGAAGAACAGCGCCCCGAGCCACAGCACCAGAAACCCCCCGGTCACCCCCGCCACCACCCACAACCGCCGGAAATCCCGATCCGGCGTCTGCGGATCCAGTCCCAAGTACGCGCCCAGCGCCAGCAGGCCGCCCCACGCCGCCACCGCCGCCACAAGGGCCCACAACAGCAACCGCCGATTGGTAGGTTCGTATTTCATGCCGCTCAACAAAGCGCTAAACGCCTGCGCTGTTCCACCCTGAAAGCCGCGCTTAGCTCATGGTACACTCGGCGACGAAGCCTCTTTTTATCTTACTCCTACTCTTACTCCTACTCGCCTGTCCCAATTCGAGTAAGAGTGGGAGCAGGAGTAAGAGTAGGATTCTGAACCCTGAACTCTGACCTCTGAACCCTTTCCCATGATCATCGGCGTCCCCAAAGAAGTAAAACTCGACGAGTACCGCGTCGCCATGCTCCCCGTCGGCGTCGAGGAGCTCACCCGCCGCGGCCACAAGGTCCTCATCGAGCACGAAGCCGGCATCGGCTCCGGTCTCCTCGACAGCGAATACCAGGCCGCCGGCGCCGAGATCATCGCCGGCCCTGAAAAAATCTTCGCCCAGGCCGACATGATCGTGAAGGTCAAAGAGCCGCAGCACAGCGAGTTCGCGCTGATCCGCCCTGGCCAGGCGATCTTCACCTACTTCCACGTCGCCGCCAGCCGCGAGCTAACCGAGGCGATGCTCAAGAGCGGTAGCACCTCGATCGCCTATGAAACGCTCGCCGACGACCAAGGCCGCCTGCCGCTGCTCACACCGATGAGCGAAGTCGCCGGCCGCATGAGCATCCAGGAAGGCGCCAAGTACTTGGAGCGCCCGCAAATGGGCCGCGGCATCCTGCTGGGCGGCGTCCCCGGCGTGGCCCCGGCCAACATCATGATCCTTGGCGGCGGCATCGTCGGCGCCAACGCCGCCAAAATCGCCGCCGGCTTCAACGCTAACGTCGCAATCCTTGACATCAACATGGACCGCCTGCGCTACCTCGCCGACGTCATGCCCCCGAACGTGGACGTGCTCTTCAGCGACCGCCACATCATCCGCGAGCAGCTCCGACTGGCGGACCTCGTCATCGGCGCCGTGCTCATCCCCGGCGCCAAGGCCCCGCGGCTCATCGAACGCGAACAGCTCAAGGAAATGAAGTCCGGCAGCGTGATCATCGACGTCGCCATCGACCAGGGCGGCTGCATCGAAACGAGCCGCCCCACCACGCACAGCGCCCCAACGTACATCGTGGACGAGGTGCTCCATTACTGCGTCACGAACATGCCCGGCGCCGTCGGCCGCACGAGCACCTTCGCCCTGTGCAACGTGACCCTGCCTTGGGTCATCGCCATCGCCAAGCACGGCGTCGAGGAAGCCGCCAAGAAGCACCGCCCCATTGCCCGCGCGATTAACATTTACAAGGGTGAAGTTACCAATGAACCGGTGGCGGAGACGTTCAACCTCCCGTTCAACAACCGCTTCGTCGCATAAATCCCCCTCCCTCGAAGGGAGGGGCTAGTGGAGGGGTTCACAACGCCGCGTGCGGCTTAGCGCGTACAACGAATGTCCCAACCGATCCCAACCCTCCACTGGCAAGGCGAAACCGACGGCCACCTCATCCTGCTCGATCAGACCCGCCTCCCAAACGAAGTCGTCGAGCTTCCCTGCCACACCATCGAAGACGTCTGGCAAGCCATCAAACGCCTCGCCGTCCGCGGCGCGCCCGCCATCGGCATCGCCGCCGCGTATGGCATTGTGCTTTCATTGAAATCTTCCGGCCCCCTCTCCCTCGTGGAGAGGGCTGGGGAGAGGGGCGAATCTGGTACAAGCTGTCCATCACCTCTCCCTAACCCTCTCCATCACGGAGAGGGAACCGGAAGAAGCGCAGTAATTGCCGCCTGCGATTGCCTCGCCACCAGCCGACCCACCGCTGTCAACCTCTTCTGGGCGCTCAATCGCATGCGAGACGTTGCCCATAAGCACGGTGAGTCGGATCCGCAAACATTGCGAGCAGCTCTCCTCGCCGAAGCGCGCGCCATCCACCAAGAAGACGCTGAGATGTGCGCCGCCATCGGCCGCCTCGGCGCTGACTTGCTGGCCGACCTGCCGGTCGGCAGCGGCATCCTCACCCACTGCAACGCCGGCGCGCTCGCCACCGGCGGCGAGGGCACCGCGCTGGCCGTGATCTTCGAGCTCGCCCGCCGCGGCAAGCGCCCGCACGTGTGGGTCGATGAAACCCGCCCGCTGTTGCAAGGCGCCCGCCTCACCGCCTGGGAGCTCACGCAGCGCGGCATCGATTGCACGCTGATCTGCGATTCGATGGCCGCTCAGGTCATGCGCGAAGGCCGCGTCCAGGCCGTCATCACCGGCGCCGACCGCATCGCCGCCAACGGCGACGCCGCGAACAAGATCGGCACCTATGGAGTCGCGGTGCTCGCCAAGGCGCACGACATCCCGTTCTACGTCGCCGCGCCATCCAGCACATTCGACAAGTCCATCGCCAGCGGCGCCGAAATCCCCATCGAGCAACGCCCCGCCGAAGAAGTCACCCACCTATATAGCCCGGCCATCCTGGCCGGGCGAACCGCACCGGGCCAGAATGGCCCGGCTATCTCGCCCATTGGCGTCAACGTCTACAACCCCGCCTTCGACGTCACTCCCGCTTCCCTCATCCGCGCCATCATCACCGAACGCGGCGCCATCACGCCCGGCCGCTAAGTGTGAATCCCATCAAGGATTCTTCGCCGGCTCGTTCAGCAAGTGCAAGATCGGCGTCGTCGCCAGCGTCGTCGCCAGCGCCATGATCACCATCATCGCAAACAGCGTCGGCGAAATGACGCCCAGCTCCAAGCCGATGTTCAGCACGACCAGCTCCATCAACCCGCGCGTGTTCATAAGAACGCCCAGCGCGGACGACATCCGCCAGTTCAGCCCCGTGCATCGCGCGGCCACCAGCGTGCCGCCAAACTTCCCGAGCGTCGCCACCAGAATGATCACCGCGCAAATCGCCCACGCCTGAGCGCCCGACACCAGCCCGATCTGCGTCCGCATCCCCGTGTATGCAAAGAACGCCGGCAACAGCAGAATCTGCACAATGTCCTCCAGCTTGTGGCGGAAATCTCGCGCCACCGCGCTGTCGTGCGGAATGACGGCCCCCAGCAAAAACGCCCCAAAGATCGCGTGAATGCCGATCCACTCCGCGGCCGTCGCCGACATCAAGAGCGCCACGAGCACCCACACCGCCATCCGCGACGCCGGATACGTCCGCGCCCCTCGGCCAAAGTATCGCACCGCCAATGGCCGCACCGCCAGCAACATGATCGCGATGTACACGACGGCGAGCAGGATGGTTTGCACCGCACCGCCCACTTTCGACTGAGCCACGCCCACGACGAACGCCAACAAGCACCACGCCGTCACGTCGTCCGTCGCCGCGCAGCTAATCGCCAGGACGCCCAATTCAGTCTTGTCGATTTTCCGATCGGTCAGAATACGTGCCAGCACCGGAAAGGCCGTGATCGACATGGCCACGCCCATGAACAGCGCAAAGCTCGTGAACGGCACGTCGCCCGGCGAGAGCACCGGAAACAGCCACAGAGCGAGCGTCGTCCCCAAGAGAAACGGCGCCACGATGCTCGCATGAGAAATCGCCACGCTCGCATGCGCCTGCGAACGCAGAATGCTGCCGTTCAGCTCCAGCCCCACCAGAAACATGTACAGAATGACGCCGATCTGCGACACGATTCCCAAATACGGCGCGATGTCCGCCGGCAGAATAAAGTTCATCGCCGCCGGCGAAACCTGCCCCAGGAACGACGGGCCGAGCATGATCCCCGCCACCATCTCGCCGATCACCCGTGGCTGATGCACCAGGCCAAAGAGCTTTCCCAGCCACCGCCCGGCGAGGATGATCGCCAGCAGCGCCAGCAGCACGTGCATGAGCGGCTGCCCCTTCGCGTGCCCAGCGGCCGCGCCACTGGCCGCAGCCGCTTCAGCGGTCGCCGGCGTCAGCCGCTCCCCAAACGAGCGAATGACCATGAACAGCCCAATCGTCACGGCAATCATCACCGCATAGCCGAGCCATAGCTGCCACGCCTTCCGCGGCGGTTCCAACGTCACGCTACTCATATGCATCGATGCCAATCGCTGTCGCCGTTCCCAATCCTACTCCTCAGCGCCAATCAG
>JAICUM010000208.1 GCA_025935855.1 Pirellulales bacterium
CAATACTTTGAACAAATAAGCGAGAAGGCTTTCACGAACGTGAAGCCGGAGAGCTCCACGCGTTGATCACACGTATTTCGCCCGCGAGCCGGCGGTCCTTGATGTCACTCGTTCGAACTACGATAGGTTGGCTGGCCTTGTTGGTCCCGACGTTAACGGCATACCCGTTAAGCGCCGAAAATACCTCGCCTTCCCCGACGCCGGCCAACGTCTTGTCCGCCGAGAAATGGCAGCGTGTTGACGCCTCGGTCAACCGCGCCCTCTCCTGGCTCGCCTCGCAGCAGCTGGCCGACGGCTCCTTTCCCACGCTGCCCGAAGGCCAGCCCGGCGTCACCTGCTTGTGCGCGCTGGCGTTCATGGCTCATGGTCACGGCCCACAGGATGGGGTCTACGGCCGGCGCGTCGAACGCGCCATCGAATTCGCTCTCTCCTGCCAAAAGCAAAACGGCCTGATCGGACTGACCGCGCCCGACGGCCCCCAGATTGACCGCGACGTCGAGCACACGATCGGCAACTGCAACGCGTATAACCATGGCATCGCTTCGCTGACGCTTGCCGAAACCTACGGCGCCGCGCGGCCGTCGCTCTCGCCGCGCATCGAGCGCGCCATCGAGAAAGCGCTCGTCGCCTCGTTGCAAATGCAGCGCTGGCCGAAGGATCGCCCCGCCGACCGCGGCGGCAGGCGCTATTTGAACGACTACGACTCGGTGGACGCCGACCTCTCGGTTTCCGGCTGGGAGCTAAAGTTTCTCCGCGCCAGCCGCAACGCCGGCTTCAACGTGCCGGAGTAGCCCATCGACGAGGCCGTCGGGTTCGTCCGCCGCTGTTACTCGGAAAACTATGGCGAATTCATGTACGCCACCGGCGCCGCCGATTCTCGCAGCCGGGGAACGCCTGGCGCCGGCGTGCTCGCCATGGCCCACGCCGGCCAACATAACTCCCGCGAAGCACTGAACACCGGCAACTGGATCCTCGACCACGGCTTCAATCAATACAACGTCCACGGCGAATTCAATCGGCGATTCGTCCACGACCGATATCACTACGGCCTCTTCATGAACACATGAACAAACTGTAGTGATATCTGTCGCGGGTGGGGAACGGCTCGTTGTCGTTGTAGAGATGAAAGTTATAGCCGAGCAACTGCTCGGCCGATTGTTTGGCTTCCTGCGAATGGTGATAGCCGGCGTGCCCCAGCGCTAAGATGGGCATGTACCAAATCGGCAGTCCCTATTGGGAGCGTTTCTTTCCAACCACCGTCGAAGCCGTGCTCGCCCACCAGAACGCCGACGGCTCCTGGGACGCGGAAAGCTTTCATCGAGATCGCCGGTATGGCAACGCGTACACGACCGCCCTGACGATCCTGGCGTTAGGCGCGCCAAACCAGTTATTGCCAATCTTTCAGCGCTAGTAAAACGAATTGGCCGGGTAGATTGCACGTGTAATGCAGATCGATGCCGCCTTTGACGGCAGAGAAAAAGCTCCAGCTCTGCCTTTCCACGTCGCCCCGCTCGGCGTGGCCGTCTCCGCCTCGCCGCCGGCCGAGGACGAGCGTCATGCGCCTGCTATCAGATCGACAGGCATTCGGCCGATTCCCACAGATTGGCAGCAACTGAACATCCACGATTGTTCTAGGGCCAGTAGTGCGGAGACATTACGATGGGCGCACTCACAGCTCATTCATGACAAGGAGGTCGCCATAAAAAGCCGTCTACTGACTGCCGCAATAGCAGCCGCAATCTCGCTCTGGTCTGCCCCCGCAAACGGCGCCTTCACTACTCTCCTAAACGTCCCGCCGGAAGAAATCCCACCGGGTGCGGTTTTCGGCGCCGACACGCAGGTCAATCTCCACCAAGGCGCCACCGCACACACCGGTGACGTGATTCACCTGGGAGACGTCAATGCACCCGCCGAGAACGTCCAGCTCAACCTCCTCGGCGGCAGCGCCTGGGCCGTCGATGCTTGGACCGGAAGCCAGCTCAACGTTAACTCGGGATCAGTCAATGCCGCGAACCTACTCGGCGGTCGTGGCACAATGTCGGGCGGCTACGTACGGATTTGGACCCTCTTTGCCGAGGGCCGGCTCGAAATGACCGGCGGCGTCGCGGCCGAAATCGATACCGCGGGCAATGTCGATGCCCCCGGTCCAGACGCCGCGTACTTCGTCATGAGCGGCGGCCAGGTCGGCGTCCTCGACGCCACCGGCAACGTCTCGATCCACGGCGGCGCCGTCGACAACATGGTGTTTCGCGGCGCGGGGTTCGTCGAGCTCACCGGCGGCGCCATCGGCGATGATTTTGAAGTCGGCGGCGTCGTTGTTGGCGCGTTTCCAGATGACCCGACGCGCGAAATCGTCGACGGCAGCGAAGGCCGCGTTCTGGTCCGCGGCGGCTCGATTGGCCAGCGGATGCTTCTCCGTGACGGCCGAACCCTCGACTACTCCGGCGGTGTCATCGGCGATGCGCTGCAGGCCCGCGAGGGAAGCCACGTGAATATTCGAGGTTCACACTTTCTTATCGACGGCGCCGAACCAATTTGGCCCGCCGATAGGAAGCTCATTCTCACGCGCCGCGACGTCGCTCTGACGGGCCTGCTCGCCGACGGCCAGCCGTTTCGTTTCGACCTCAATAGCCAGCCTGGCCATGGCGACTATTTTTCGCCGGATGCAACAGTCACGATCGTACGTGTCCCCGAACCTCGGACCGACGTGGCGGCGATATTGCTGATGCTCGGCTTCATCGCGAAGAAGCCAACCCTGCGAAGCCGACGGCAATGCCAGCGCCCAATCACCACATAGCGGCGGTTTTCAACCGCTGCGTGTGGCCTTTTTTTAAACGGCGCGAATGCGTCGGAACTCAATCTCGCGGCGGTTGAAAACCGCCGCTAGGTTCGATCCCTCATCGCTCAGCCGCACCTACCGCTGCGCCAGCCGCGTGTCGCCCAGCAGCTCCAAGTAGTCCAGCGCGATCGCCACCACCTCGTCGTTATAGGGCGTCTTCGGAAACACCGGTCGATCGTTCGTCTGCAAATCGTCGAACAAATCTTCCTGTTCCTTTTCGGTGTTCAGCTCCTTCTTCTCGGCGAGGAACTTCTCCTTGTTGAGCGTGATGGGGTCGTCCTTCCGCTGCAGGTAGCGCTCGATCCGCTTCTCCTCGCCCTTGAAGTAGTCCGACTTCGCGACGCGGGCCGCTGAGCGGTCGCGCAGCTCCTTGATCACCGAGGCGCTGGCGTCGGGATAGTTCTGGTGCGGCAGCGGATGCACGCTGTCGAACTTCAACGCGTAATCCAAATCGGACTCGCCGATGTCCCAGTGGCTCACCTGCGACGGCAGCTCGATGTCCGAGACGACGCCGCGGTTCTGCGTGCTGTCGCCTCCGGGGCGGTAGAACTGCTGAATGGTCATCTTGAGCGCGCCGTAGTTGGGCGGATTGAGCTGATTCACGATTCGCCCCAGCTCTTCCAGCTCCTGCACCGTGCCTTTGCCGTGCGTCGAATGATCGCCCACGATGATGCCGCGGCCGTAGTCCTGGATGGCGCCGGCAAAAATCTCGCTCGCGCTGGCGCTGAACTTGTTGATCAGCACCACGAGCGGGCCGCCCCACACGGCGCCCGGCTTGTCGTCCACGTGCGGAATCACGCGGCCGTCTGGACCCTTCACCTGCACCACCGGACCCTGGTCGATAAACAGGCCGGTCATCTCCACCGACTCCGGCAGCGAACCGCCGCCGTTGAAGCGGAGATCGACCACCACCATGTCAACCTTCTTTTCCTTGAGCTCCTCGAGCAGCCGACGAACGTCGCGCACCGCGCTGCGGTAATCATCCTTGCCGTTCCGGCGGCCTTCCATGTCCATGTAGAAGCTCGGCAGGTCGATCACGCCAATGCGAAACACCGAGCCGTCAGCCTTCGGCTGCTCGATGACGCGGCTCGTGGCGCTCTCCTGCTTCGCGTCTTTCGAATCGTTCGACGCGGATTTGTTCGAGTCGTCCTTGGACGCGTCCTCGGTGATCGGCACCTTCTGCTCGCCCACGACTTCGCCGTGCGGGCCGCGCTCCAGCATCGTGCTACGGGCTTCACTGTCCTTCAGCTCGATGCGCGCCCGCGTAATATCGTAAGTCGCCATTCCCGCCCCGCCCGCTTTCTTCACTTCCAAGCGAACGACCGTGCCCGGTTTGCCGCGAATTTTCATCACGACGTCGTTGAGCTTCATGTCCGTGATATCCAACAGCTCGCCCTCGTTGCCTTGGCCGACGCCGGTAATCACGTCATCAACTTTCAAACGGCCGTCCTTATCGGCGGCGCCGCCCGGCACGATGTGCCGCACGACCGTCTCGCCGTACTTCGATTCGAGCGAGGCGCCGATGCCGTCCAGTTCCAGCCGCATCTGGATGGCAAAGTTCTCCAAGCTGTCCGGCGACATATAGCTGCTGTGCGGATCGAAGCTCATCGTGAACGACGTGAGGAAGATCTCCATCAACTCGTCGTCGCTCGTCTGATTCCAGCGCTGATCGATGCTGCGATACCGCTTGTGCAGCTTCTCGATCGCTTCCTCGGGCTTCGTCTTGTCGTCGTCGGTCGTGAGCAATAGCAGGTCGTACTTGACGCGCTTCCGCCACCGCTCGTCCATTTCCTCACGGCTCTTGGCCCACTCGATCTTCTTCGGATCACGGGCCATCGTCTCGTCGGTCGTGTAATCGAACTTCTGATCGACGAACTTCTGCGCGACCGCCGTGCGCTCCTTCACTCGATCGAGAAACACGTCGAAGATCCGGTAGGCGACTGAAATATCGCCCTGCTTCACGTAGTCGTCGATCTTGGTCCGCTCGCTGGCGAACTTATCGACGTCGCTCTGCAGGAAGTAGAGCTTCATCGGGTCGAGCGTCTTCAGGAACATGTCCATCGTGCGACGCGAAATCTCGTCGTCCACTTCCATTTGTGACATGTGCCGCTTGCCCATCAACGATTCGACGAAAATCGTGATGTTCCGCTCGTCGCGTAGCTCGCGACCCTGAGGAATCGTCGGCCGGGCCATGACCAGCGAGCCGGCCCCGGCAACAGCCAGTACGCCCAGCAGCGTCAGGCCAAGGGAGAGTCGGCGACGGGCGCACGCGGCAATCGGTCGGAACATGGAGAGTGCCTCGAAGGAAGGAATGCGGGGAGAGTGTCGCAAATCGGTGGCCGGAGCGAATGCCGGTTGAGGTTGTTACGAAGCGGCGAAGCAGAAGGTTTCGGCAATTTGCCGGCCAAAGCCTCAACGGCTGAGAGAATCAAACGACGACATACCGCCGGCCGGCCTTGCGCAGCAAGCAGTTACGTCGAACCTAGAGGCATAGTAACGAGGTGGCCGAACACCGGCAAGACCGCTGTGCGGGCCCCGCTTTGGTTGTGATTTCGCGGCGATTCATGGCGAAATCGCCCCCAGGACAGGCCGCGACTTCGAACTCGCTAGTCCGCGCTCAACGCCTTTTCAATCGCCTCGACAAGCTGCTGATCCCACCGCGGAAAGACGCCCCGCAAATCGAGCCGGACGGCGCCTTCCACTACGGTCGCCTTCACGGAAGTGGGCTGATGCTCCAGCCGCTGGGCCAACGTGTTGGCTTCAATTTTGCTTGGCCGGACGTCAATCGCCCAGGACGCCGTCTGGGAATGATCGCCGCCGCCAGCCCGCCAAGCCGATTGCACCTCACACGGCACGGCCGATGTCATCCCGGCAATCGCGGCGATCAGTGGCGCCAACCGCTCCGCACGCTGCTTCCAATTCGCCGGCGGCGCCGAAAGCAACTGCCACACCGGAATCGCATACGGAACCGACTCCCTCTCGTTTTTGTAAACCGAGAGGGTGGCGTGCAAAGCGGCGAGCATTGTTGAAGACGCCGTCACGAGCGGCGCCAGCGAGTGCTGAGCCGCCGCCTCAACAAACGCCGGCTTTCCTACCATGATTCCACAACTCGGACCACCAAGAAGCCCGGCGCCGTCCGCGATTACAACGTGCGCTCCCGCCTCCAGACGATCGTTTACGGTGTCGAACGACTCGAAGCCATGTTGAAGGGGGTTAATCAGCCCGGCCAGCGGCGCAGCATCGACCGAGCAAGCTTGCCCTTTGTTGGCCGCCAATAGCGCCATCGCTGCATCGAAACTGCTAGCAACCAACGCCGCGTCCGCGCCGCTCAGCTCGCACAGTAACCCCAAGCAGGCAGCGTTCAACTGTGCGCCGCTACCGTGATAATCACTCGCCACCTGTGCCATTGCGTGAACGGCCGCATCGGCCAGCGGTGGCACAAGCTCCGGATGGCCCACCACCACGCCCGTCGCGTTGATAATCGGCCCCGCCGAAATCGGCTCGCCCAACAGCCGCCGCGCGAGTCGCTCCGCAATTTGCCCCACCGGCGGAATCTCGACCTTGCCGGCCCGCTCGACCAGCGAGCTCCGCAACTCATCAAGAAAGCCCGCGGCCCGATGAGCCAGCGTCGAGCGATTGATCCGCGTCACCACGCCCTTCACGCGCGGATGTTCCAGCAGCTCACCCAACGACGGTAACTGCGGCAAATGCGGCTCAAACTTCATCGCGGCGCCCGATCAGCAATCATCGAGAGGTTGATATCAACCTCCCGATTATGCACGCCCGCGATTCCCCGCGCCTATCGGCTATTTCTTAGCGTCCTTCGGCGTCTCAATGCCCACGTCCGCCGGCGATGGAAACGGATCGTGCTCCGCCTGCTTGATAATCCGGCGCTCCTCGCCGAATTTCGTGAGCTTGCCCGGCAGAAACGACTGGCAGCCGAGTGACGCCGCCAACCCAAAGACCGCGGCAATGGCCAGACTTGCGGCGCAAGCGCCGGCTCGACGGCTTATCACTTCGCTGGTGGGCGGGCTGTCATGCATGAGTGAAAACTCGCCTCGATCACTCAGGCCGAGGCTGCTGCATCCACTCGGCCACCGACTTCGGCCCCGGCTGCTTCTCTTCCTGCTTGGGCCCGAACATCCGCTGCCACAGCGACGGCGCTTCTTGGGCATTCGCCGTGCGGGCCGCCGGTGCATCGGCCGTCTTCGACCCGCCGAAGGTGAACATCTCCTTCGTTCCTTCCCAGGCCTTCTTGGCGCCGTCGCTCACCTTGTGAGCGCTCGTCTTCACCGGCGCCAGCGGGTCCGCCGGCATCTTCGGGAAGCTGAGCTTCGGCATCGTGATCGACGGTGTTTTCAGCCAGCCCCATGGGCTCTGCGCCGGCGCCTCAGTCGGCGTGATGTCGCTCGACACCGCCGACTTTGTCGGCGTGTTCGGCGAAGGATCGGCCGCCGCCGCTTCGGCGCCTACGGCCACCAATAGAACAGCTGCACTAACGAGAAGACGTTCGACCTTCATGTCGGTTGCCCTCAAGCACAAGACATTCGACGCGTTTAACCTCGCGCCACCGGCGTCCAAGCCAAAAGCGCGGCGGCGGAGTGTTCCAAATTGACGCCCATCCGTCCAGGGCGGTTGAGCGCAACGGGGTCGGGAGTCTTTTGCGACTAGTGAGTTAGCTTTAGTTGGAAATTACCCAGTCGCAAAAGACTCCCGACCCCTTCCCCTGCAAACCGCAACAATTGTCCGCCGCCCCACCCTGCTCTACGATGACCGCTTACATAGCACGGCCATCCTGGCCGGAAGGTATTTTCGCCCGGCCAAAATGGCCGCACCTATATAGCATGACCAACCTCGGTTTTATCGGCGCCGGCCGCATGGCCACCGCACTAGCAACCGGCTGCCTTAAGGCAAAGTTACTCAGCGCCAGCCAGGTGCTAGCAAGCGATCCCATCGAGGCCTCGCGGCAGAAATTCGCCGCCGAGGCGCCCGGCGCCAAGGTAACCGCCGACAACGCCGCGGTCATCACCGGCGCGGAAACCATCGTCCTCGCGGTGAAGCCCCAAATGATGGCCGACGCGCTCCGCGACATCGCCCCGCACGTCACGCCGCGACATCTGCTCATCTCCATCGCCGCCGGCATTCCCATCGCCCGCCTGGCCGCCGGCTTGCCGCAGGGCACGCGGCTCGTCCGCGTCATGCCCAACACG
>JAICUM010000295.1 GCA_025935855.1 Pirellulales bacterium
AGGTCGCTTTGCCGCGTGCAACAATGCGCATGCGGGTGGGCCGCAATTCACGGCGCCTCAAGATAAGGGACACACTCAGTATTGAGTCCACCTCCTACTTCCTCGGAACCGCCCCCAAAATCTCCCCCGGCTCCAGCACCCTTCCGCCGCGAATCACCTTCGCAACGGAGCGCGTGCTCCGAATATCCTCCAGCGGATTCCGCTCCAAGAGCACCAGGTCCGCCACCTTTCCCGGCTCAACGCTCCCCAGCCGGCTCTCCGCGCGCACGATCCGCGCATTGTTCAGCGTCGCGCACTTCAGCGCCGCCGCCGGCGGCAACCCCGACTCGACCAACAGCTCCAGCTCCTGGTGCAGCGAGAACCCCGGGCACACAAACGGCTCCGGCGAATCGGTCCCGGCGAGCAGCGTGATCCCGGCTCGATACAGCTCGGCCACGACATCCTGGTATTTGCGAAGCTCCTTTCGCCGCTCCGCCAACGTCTCCGGCGTGAACGCCCGTTCCTGGAGCGCCCGCTGCCAGTATTCCCGCATCCTCTCCGGCGCCTTCGCATTGTCCGGGTGCTGGTTGAACTCCGGCTGATCGGCCAACAGCAGCATGTTCCGGTGTACCACCAGCGTCGGATCAACGGCCACGTGATGCTCTTTGATCGCCGAGACGAGCTGCACGGCGCGCGGATTCTTCAGGTCGCAAGTCACGCGCGTTTCGCCGCGCGCCAGCGAGTAATCCAGCACCGACCACACGTGCTCCAGGCAATCAATGCCATCGGCCACGGCGTCCTGCGCCGCATACAGCCCGAGATGTCCCGTGGTGACCAGCCCCTGCCGATGCCCCTCTTCAATCACTCGCCGCCCAATTTCCCGCGTGCAGCCGACGTACATCTTCAGCGTCGTCACGCCAGCACGCTTCATCTCCTCGACAAACGGCGCCACCTCTTCCGCCTTCGTCAGCCCCTTCCCCACATCCTTGTGAAACGGCGGATCGCCATCGACGAGCGGGCTGCACATGAACACCCGCGAACAAGTCTCCGGATGCTCCTCGGCAAACCGCGCGATCCGCTGCTCACCGGCCACCGCGTCCCCAGTCGAGCGCACCGAGGTCACCCCCGCGGCCAGAAACATCGGCAGAAACTCATCCCCCGGCACATGCGTCCGATCAGCCAAATGCACCAGGTGTACATGTGCGTCGATGAACCCAGGAATGAGAAACTTACCGCTGCCGTCAAGAACCGTCGCCCCCACCGGCACATCAGCCGCCGCCCCAACAGCCTTGATGAGCTCCCCTTCAATCACAACCGTCCGCCCTGGCAACATCCGCGCGCCGGTCACATCGAACACCGAAACATTCTTGATCGCCACAATCCCTGGCGCCGCCTGGACTCTTCCCGCCGACGACGCACTCAAGCAACCAACCACCGCTAGGAAAGCAGCAACAGCTCTTCTTGAAGGAATCATCGCTTCCCCTTCTCATCGCGCAGCAGTCATGCGGTCTAAAACCAACACGTCGCCAACAGCGGTCGAAAATGTAGCCCACCCCGCCAACAACGCCAAACATTTTCCACGCAACCTTGCAGCGTCCCACCCACAGCTTGTCCTTCTTCCCCCTTCGCGCCCTTCGCACCCTTCTGTTACCCCGCCGCGCCCTCCCTGTCGCCCCAAAAATCGCTCGCTTTTAGCCGCGCCATCCGCAATAATACGCCCGCAAGCCACATGCATTGCTCTTTGACAACTTAATTCTCGGCCCGGAACGCCTGGGCCGACACCCACGCTCGCGCTGAGTGACAAGCTCAAGTCGCGAGCGACCAACCGGAGGTGCGCGCTTCGCTGGATCGGCCCGTGGGGCTTTTGAAACGTTTTGAGCGTTTTGGACTAACTCCAGTTGCTCAAAAGCCACTCGCGCGATTGGAAAACGCCTGCAAAAAGACGGCGTGCGGGTTTTGGATTTTTTTTGGAAAGTCCAAAACTCCGGCGCTCCTTGGCGCTCAAATGTCGCGAATGCGACGAGAAATACCGAGCCGTTTCGTCAAGCGAACTTTTTGGCCACTTGGGTTTTGATCGCGGAAATCGAGTTTCTCGATCTCGGCGTTCAAAAATCCAAAATGCCAAAACCGCCGCGACTGCCTAATTTGCCCCGGCAGCCGTCCACCGCTGTTCGAGGATCGGTCGCCTCCCGTCACAGATCCGCCGTGGCGGACGGCTTAGCGTCACTTCCCAGCCAGCGCCGCCAGAATCGCATGCCGCAGCTCCTTCGACTTCAGCGGCATCTTCGTCACCAGCCGCCGCGGACCGCCGGCCGCTTCTTTCATCCACGCCGCATGCGGCTCGCCCAAGAGGAGCACCACCGGCAGGTTCTTGGTCCGGTTGTCTTTCCCAAGCTTGTTGAACGCTTCCAGCGCATCCCGCCCGATCTGCCCGGAGCTCACCAAGAGCACGTCCGCCGCTCGTACATCGTCGTACAGCCGCTGGAACAGCCGATCCGGGTCGCTCGTCACCAGCACGCGATACCCCTGCTTCTTGAACAGCTCGCGGAACACGTCCTGCATCTTCGTGTCCGACTCGACGATCATCAGCTTGATCGGCTGGCCGTTGGCGTCCTGCCCTTCCAGCCGCACGGCGTCTTCATCAGCCGCATGATCCTTCGCTTCTGCGGCGCGCTTCGCCGACAGCTTCAGATCGGTCAGCATCTCGCCGGGGGTCTGGTACCGCCGCGCCGGGTCGAGTTCCAGCGACTTCATCACCACGCGCGCCAAGGGCAGCGGCGTCGCGGGGTTCACCTCAACGATCGACTTGATCGCCTCGAACCGCGATTTGCTCAACCGCTGCGACCGCTCGCGCGTTTCCGCCAGCGCCGGCTTGCCGCTCAAAAGCTGGTAGTAAATACAGCCGGCAAAAAAAATGTCGCTCCGCGTATCGTCCTTACGAACGTTGGTTGCACGCTCCAGCCCCGCATAGTCGATCGTCCGCGGATTGGTCGTGTCGTCGTCGCCGCCGCCTTCCAAGCCGGCCAGGCCGAAGTCGAGCAGCTTCGCCTCGCCTTCGCTCGACAGAATCACGTTCGACATCTTCAGGTCGCGATGCGTGATCCCCTTCTGAAAGGCGTAGTGCAGCCCTGCCATCATGTCGGTGGCGATCTTCGTCGCGTCCATCGGATCGAACTTGCCGCGAACTTTGAAGAAGTCGCGCAAGTTCTGCCCTTCGACGAAGTCCATCACGATGTAGTTCAGCGGCCCGTGCGACTTCACTTCGTGAATCGCCACGATGTTCGGATGCTTGAGCTGGGCGCCGAGCTCGCCCTCACGGCGGAACAGGTCGCGCTTGTCATCGGACCCCGGCCGGCTGTACCGCGCCCGCAGCACCTTCACCGCGAAGAGCTGCCCAGTCTTCATGTGCGTGGCGCGAAACACGCGCGCAAACGTGCCGGCGCCCACGCCGTACTGCACTTTATAGTCGCCGTAGAAGAACCCGGTGCGATATCCGGCGAGCAGCCGATCGAGCTGGTAGTTCGTCAGCAAGCCGCGCCGCAGCATCGCCTGCTTGAACGGCTCGAAGTCGATGTTCCGCGTGCCGTATTCGCTCCAGATCCCTTGCAGGTCCTGGTCCGTAAGAATTCCGACGTCGATTGCCGCCTGGGCTAGCCGTTCCGCGGTGAGGGTCGTCGTCATCGGACAGTCGGGGCGTAAGTCAATTGGTTCGCGGCGGCGCGGCCTGAGGAAATCATAATCACCGCCAAAGCCACACGCCGCCCCTGTTCGTGCGGAAAACTCCCGCACGTCCTCGCGGCATGCCCCGTGCCGCCTTCAGGCCGCTGCTACTCTTCCAGTTTCAGGCGGTATTCGTCGCGCTCGCGGCGAGTGGCCTCTAGATCAAACATGAGGTATTTCATGTCCAACCGCAACTGGCTGAGGGCGTCTTGCACGAGCGTGAGAATCCGCCGCCGGCGCTTCGTGCTCTCCATCACCGCGTCCACCAGCGGGGCCAATTGCGACGCGTACGGCTCGGGGAGGTGATGGATCGAATCGGTCAGGCGGAGCAGGTCGGCCGGGATTTGTTCGTGGGCGGCGGCGAGGGACTCGGGCGAGTTGTTCATGTGTGGCATTCTCCGGATGGCGGTTGTGCCACCCTCTGCAGGCACTGCCCGTGCCGCTAGCGTCGGCGCGCGAGAAAAGGCCGCCCGCAACGCATTGTAAAATAACCACTTGCAACGTGACAACTGTTTGGCGCGCCGCCCGCCAACTTCCTCGCGAAATGTCGCCGAAATGCATCGCTTGATCTGGCCCGCCGCTGGAAGGCTTGATACAAGCCGGAGTTACGACAAGCAGTTTACTAGGGCGATCGCGTTGATTTTTCGCAACGCGCCGAGGCTGCCGCTTGGTCGCAATCTTCTCCTCATCACGCGCCACGGATGCCGCACGTTTCAAGACATTTTCCGGCACGATCGAAACTCGGCGTCGCCGTCTTGTCGCTCGCCGTGGCGATATCTTGGGTCGCCAAAAACGAACTCAGCGCCAATCCCTTCAACGCACCGGCCGTGCCGATCCTGCACGACGACATGGGAGGCGAATCGCCGGCGCTCCGCCTGCTGACGTCCGCGTCAAGCATTCGCGTCATCTCGCAAACCATCCAGCGCGATTCCACGGGGAAGGGCGGGGCGGAGCACATCATTCTCTCGGCGCCGCCGGGCGTCTCGGCGCCGCTCGCTTACAACCTGCCGCCGGTCAGCGTCATCGCTGAAACGAAGCTCGTGGCACGGGTTGTCTGCAGCCGGCCCGGCGTTCAACTCGCCGCGATGGTCGTTCTGCCGCGATCGATCGATTCGCGAACCGGCAATCCGCGCGAAGTCATGCTGCGATCCGGCAAAACCGCGCCGGCCGGCAACTGGCAAGAAATCATCGTGGACGACCTGCCCACCCAGCTTGCTGACCAGGCCCGAATCGTCCGCGCCCAGCGGCAGCCGGCGGACGAGCACGAAGCCTACGTCTCGCAAGTCGTCGTCCTGGCTCCCGGCGGACCCGGCGTGACGGAGATCTGGGTGGACGACATTTCCGTCCAAGGCGTGATTGCCAGGCAGCCCGGCACGGCCGCAACGAGTCAAAGTAACGCCATTGTTCAACCGGTCTCGTCCAACGTTCCGGCGCCGAACCTCATAGCTGACCCCACTCAGCAATTCGCCAAATCGCCGGCCGTTCCGCGAGTCATTCAATGGCAGGGCGAGCCTTTTGAGCTGCTGCGAACCCTCGGCTTCGACGCCGCATGGCTTGGCCGGACGCCCACCGACGGCGAACAAGCCGAAGCACTGCGGCTTGGCTTGCTCCTGGTCTGCCCACCGCCGGCGGCCCCGCAAATGAAGGGCGGCCTCAAGCGGCAGTTTCCGGCCGTCATGACCTGGGACCTCGGCTCACTCGACGACCCCGCGGGAATCGAACCCGTTGACGGCTGGCGACAAGCCCTGCTGGAGCACCAAGCCGAGCCCGCGCGGCCGGCCATGCTTCGGCCATCGGGCATGGTGCGCGAAGCAAGCCGGCTTGCCGATCTCGTCTTAATCGGCCGCCCAACGCTCGGCTCAACGCGAACCTGGCCTGAACAAGCGGCGTGGCTCGGCCAGCAGTCACGGCTCGTGCGGCCCGGAACGCCCATTTGGGCGGGCGTTGAAACGCAAGCCAGCCGACGATTCAGCAGCCAAATCGCCAACCTCCGCTCGGACGCCGCCGCAGCCGTTGTCCCAGCCACCTTCCAGCAGCTTTCGATGGCCACCACCGCGGCCCTCTGCATGATGCCCCGTGGCTTTTGCTTTCAATCGCAAACGAGCCTGGCGGGAAGCACTCCAGAAAACCGCATGCGCGCCCTGGCGCTGGAGCTGACGAACCTCCGCCTGGGCTTAGTCGATCCCTGGGTCGCCGCCGGCAAAACGCCGCTCGCCGCACGATCGACGTGGCCGGAAGTCACGGGCCTCCTGCTTAAGACCGAGCGATCGCATCTCATCGTGCCGCTGCGTTGGGGACCGCACGCTCCGAAGTCGAAGGATTCCACGAAACCGACCAACGCGGGGCAGAAGAATCCAGATCAACTCTGTTTCGACCTACCCGGCGTGCCGGAAACGTCCGAGGCTTATGTCATCTCTGTTTCTGGCTCGCACCGCGTTCCCGGCCGACGGGTGACCGGCGGCCTGCGCGTCAGCGTCGATGACCTGCC
>JAICUM010000431.1 GCA_025935855.1 Pirellulales bacterium
CATCGCCGGCCGCCAGCCGGTGCGCGAGCCGCTGCAAACCGGCATCAAGGCCATCGACTCGATGACCCCCGTTGGTCGTGGCCAGCGCGAGTTGATCATCGGCGACCGCAAGACCGGCAAGACGGCCATCGGCGTCGACGCCATCATCAATCAGCGCCACTCGGGCGTGAAATGTTTTTATGTAGCCATCGGGCAAAAAGAATCGACGGTGGCCGGCGTGATCGAGGCCCTGCGCAAGCACGGCGCCATGGACTACACCACCGTGGTGATGGCCGGCGCCAGCGACCCCGCCCCGCTGCAATATGTGGCGGCCTACGCCGGCACGGCCATGGCCGAGCACTTCATGTACAACGGCCAGCACGCGCTGATCGTCTATGACGACTTGTCGAAGCAAGCCGTCGCCTACCGGCAGATCTCGCTGCTCATGCGGCGGCCGCCGGGCCGCGAAGCGTTTCCCGGCGACGTGTTCTACGCCCACAGCCGCCTTCTAGAGCGGTCGGCCAAGCTGAGCGACGCCCTCGGCGCCGGGTCGCTCACCTCGCTGCCGATCATCGAAACGCTCGAAGGCGAAGTGTCGGCCTACATTCCGACGAACGTCATTTCGATCACCGACGGCCAGATTTACCTGCAGCCGGACTTGTTCTTCGCCGGCATCAAGCCGGCCATGAACGTCGGCATCTCGGTCTCCCGCGTCGGCGGCGCCGCCCAGATCAAGGCGATGAAAAAAGTCGCCGGCGGCCTGCGGCTGAACCTCGCCGCCTTCCGCGAGCTCGAAGCGTTCGCCCAACTCGGCACGGAGCTCGACCCCGCCACGCAAGCCCGCCTCGACCGCGGCTATCGTCTGGTCGAGCTGTTGAAGCAGGGCCAGTACAAGCCGCTGAACGTCGTGGACGAAGTGCTCGTGATCTACGCCGGCACCCGCGGCCACCTCGACCGCGTCCCCGTCCCCCGCGTGCAGGAGTGGGAGCAGAAGTTCCTCACCTTCATGCACGACCAGCATCCGGAGATTCGCAAGGCAATCGACGAGACGAAGGATCTGAGCGACGACACGATCGCGAAGATCGAGGCCGCGATTAAGGCCTTCAACGCCCAGCACAACTTCATCAAAGAGGAAGAAGAAGTCGCCGCAGTCGCCTAACAGCATTTTCCTCCAGCCTCAGGTCTCCAGCCTCCAGCCTGTAAATGGCCAACCCCCGAGCCCTCGACAAACGCCGCAAGTCCATCCGCAACATCCGCAAAATCACGCGGACGATGGAGCTGATCGCCACCGCGCGGTTCAAGAAGGCGATGGATCGCGCCAGCGCCGCCACGGCCTATACGCGGCGCATCACGCAGCTCGTGTCGGACCTGACCCGAACCGGCCTGGAAGTCAGCCATCCGCTTTTAGAAAAGCGCGATGAGGTGAAAAATGCCACATTGCTGCTACTCACCGCCAATCGCGGCCTGTGCGGCGGCTTTAACGGCAACCTGATCCGCGCCGGCCTGCAGCGCTATAAAGAGCTGAAGCAAGAGGTCCCAGCCCTGCGGCTGGAAATCGCCGGCAAGCGTGGCATCGCCGGCTTCAAGTTCCGCGGGTTTCAGCCCGAGGAGGCCTACACGCACTTCGAGGACAAGCCCACGTTCGATGAAGTGGACGCCCTTGCGACACGCTATCTACACGAATACGAAGCCGGCCAGCTCGACCGGCTCGACGTCGTGTACATGAAGTTCCAGAGCATCGCCCGGCAGCACGTGGCCGTCGAAACACTGCTGCCGCTTGGCTCGCTCGGCGCCGAAGGTCGGCCAGCCGAAGAAACGGCGCCTCAATCCCAGTACGAGTTTCTGCCGTCGCCCGAAAGCATCCTTGAAGAAGTTGTGCCCACCAGCTTTAAAGTGCGGCTCTTCAAGTGCTTCCTCGACTCGGCAGTCAGCGAGCAAATCGCCCGCATGGTCGCCATGAAGAGCGCCACAGAAAACGCAGGCGAGCTAATCAAGCAGCTCGGCATGCAATACAACCGCGCCCGCCAAGGCCGCATCACCTCCGAGCTGATGGACGTGATCGGCGGCGTCGAAGCGCTCAAATGAGAATGACGAATGACGAAATCCGAATGACGAAGGCTTGCGAGGATAGCTCTTTACGCTTCGTCATTTGTCATTCGAGCTTCGTCATTCAACAAAACTGATATCCCATACGCATACGGTAACAAGACATGGCAACCGCAACCGCCACTGGCAAAAGCATCGGCCACATCACCCAGGTCATCGGCTCCACGTTTGACGTCGAGTTTGCCGAGGACGGCATGCCGGCGATCTACAACGCCGTGAAGGTGCAAGCTGAAAATAAGGGCGTAAAGATCAACCTCACCGGCGAAGTGCAGCAGCACCTCGGCGGCGGCCGCGTTCGCTGCGTCGCCCTCGGCAGCACCGACGGCCTGGTCCGCGGCCAGGACTGCCTCGACACCGGCGGCCCGGTTACTGTGCCGGTCGGCAAGGCCACGCTCGGCCGCGTGTTCAACGTCATTGGCGATCCCGTCGATGGCCGCGGCCCGGTGGACGCCGAAGAACGCTGGCCGATTCACCGCGACGCCCCGCCCCTCGCGGACCTTTCGACGAAAACCGAGCTTTTTGAAACCGGCATCAAGGTGATCGACCTCTTGACGCCGTTCGTCCGCGGCGGCAAGGCCGGCCTGTTCGGCGGCGCCGGCCTGGGGAAGACGGTTATTCTCACCGAGCTCATTGCCCGCATCGCGTCCGCCCACGGCGGTTACTCCGTATTCGCCGGCGTCGGCGAGCGCACCCGCGAGGGGACCGACTTGTGGCTCGAAATGCAGGAAGCCAAGATTGGCGACACCGGCCGCAGTGTTATCGACCAGACGTGCATGGTCTTCGGCCAGATGAACGAGCCGCCCGGATCGCGTCTTCGAGTCGCCCTCTCGGCTCTCACGATGGCCGAGTACTTCCGCGACAAGACGGGCGCCGACACGCTGTTGTTCGTGGACAACATTTTCCGCTTCTCGCAAGCCGGCAGCGAAGTGTCCGCGCTGCTGGGCCGGATGCCGTCCGCAGTGGGATACCAGCCCACGCTGGCCAGCGAAATGGGCGCGCTCCAGGAACGCATCGCCTCGACCAGCAAGGGCGCCATTACCTCGGTGCAAGCTGTGTACGTACCTGCCGACGATCCGACCGACCCGGCGCCGGCCACTGCGTTCGGCCAGCTCGATGCGTTCATTTATCTGGAGCGCTCGATTTCGGAGAAGGGCATTTACCCGGCCGTCGATCCCTTGGCGAGCTCCAGCCGCATTCTCGATCCGCAGTACGTCGGCGAGCGGCATTACAATGTCGCCCGCCGCGTGCAGACCACGTTGCAGCGCTACCGCGAACTGCAGGACATCATCGCCATTCTCGGCGTCGATGAGCTAAGCGAAGAAGACAAGATCGTCGTGCTCCGCGCCCGCCGTATTGAGCGGTTCCTCTCGCAGCCGTTCCTCGTGGCCGAGGTCTTCACCGGCAAGCCGGGCGAGATCACGCCGCTGGCGGACACGATCCGCAGCTTCGAGGAAATCTGCGATGGGAAGTGGGATCACCTGCCCGAAGATGCCTTCATGTACGTCGGCGCCATCGAACAAGCCGAAGAACAATGGAAGAAAACCCGCAAATAATCACCCGATTGAATTAACGTCCCACCCGCTTGCGGTTTAGCCGCGACCCGCTAGGGGAGCGCGCCCGAACATCGTTACCTTGCCATGGCCGATCATCACCCAACCTCCACCCTTGCCGCCGACCTCCGCGTCGTCGTCGTCACCCCCGAGCAAACAGTGCTCGAAACAACGACCGACTTCGTCGCGCTGCCGCTTTACGACGGCGAGCTCGGCGTGGCGCCCGGCCATGCTCCGATGATCGGCCGCCTTGGCTATGGCGAGCTGCGCATCGGCCACGAGCCGAATGTCCAGAGGTACTACATCGACGGCGGCTTCGTCCAAGTGTCCGACAACGTCGTGTCAGTGCTCAGCAACCGTGCGATTCCGGCCGCTCGCTTGGACGCGACGGCGATCGAGGCGTCGCTGCAAGCCGCCGTCGCTCAGCCCGCCGCCGGCGAAGATCAGATGGCCCGCCGCGACCGCGCCGTCGCTCAATCCCGCGCCCAACTGCAAGTCGCCCGCGGTTCCAAATAGCACGGCCATCCTGGCCGTGAGAGGCTGTCGGACCAGAATGGCCCGGCTATTTACTCATCTTTCCACACATCGCGGAGCGAGTCTGACGCTCGATAGCGGATGCCCTCGTCTTCCAGAATCTGATCCGTCGCCTCCTTAATGTCCTTCGTGCGAAACACGAGCGACTCGTTCCGATCCGCCATCTCGAACCGCAGAAACTCGCCGTCCGCGTCGCGCAAGAGCTCCGCGAGTTGCCGCAGGTTTTTGATCTCCGTGCCGTTCACTTTGGCGATCATGGCGAAAGGCCGGTTGTCGTAGCCCTTCACGATCGGATGCGGGAACATCCTGGTA
>JAICUM010000128.1 GCA_025935855.1 Pirellulales bacterium
CCGCGCGACGACGCTGCATCCACAGCGGCGTGCGGCGATTCGGCTGCCGCCGCGGAAGCAGGAGCGCGCGGGCGGCGTTTTCGCGAAAGCGGGCCGCGAACATCGAGGTGGACGCCAGTTCCTGGACGATCTGGTCTTCGACCTCCTGCGATGAGGGAAACAATTGCTCTAGCTGCGGCGCCCGATCGCTCTCCGGTACGCGAAAGACGATGCCGTCGTCGGTCCACATGAAATCCACTTCGAGACCGGTCTCCGAGCGCAACCGCGCGGCGACGGCAATCGCCCATGGAGCGTGTACGCGTGAGCCGAACGGCGACAGGATGCAGGTTCGCCAATCGCCCAGCTCATCGAGAAACGACTCGGCGACAATGCATTGGTCGCTGGGCAGCTCGCCGGTGACCTCGGATTGATCCTCGACGTAGCGAAGCAGGTTTTCGGTGGCGCGGTCGTCGAGCTTGCATTCGTCCTGCAGCAGCGTAGCCGCATCTTCGCGCGGGACGCGGGAAAGCTGCCGCGTCAGCTCGCCGATCGCTTTTCCAAAATCGAGCGGCCGGCCCGGACCGTCGCCATGCCAGAACGGCATTTTGCCCGGCTCGCCTGGCGCCGGCGCGACGAGCACGCGGTCGCGGGTGATCTCCAGCACCCGCCAAGACGACGCGCCGAGCAGGAACACGTCGCCGGCGTGCGTCTCGAAAACCATTTCCTCGTCGAGTTCGCCAACGCGCGTGCCGCCGCTGCCGACTTCGCCGGCCAGATACACGCCATACAGGCCGCGATCGGGAATGGTGCCGCCGTTGAGCACCGCGAGGCGCTGTGAGTTTTTGCGCGGCGAAAGCGCCCCGGCGAGCCGATCCCACGTAAGCCGCGGCCGCAGTTCGGCAAATTCGTCTGACGGATAACGCCCTGACAGCATGTCGAGCACGCCTTCGAACGAGCTGCGCGGCAGTTCGTGAAACGGCGCGGCCCCGCGCATGGTGGCGTATACCTCATCGACGCCGCAGGGGTCCATCGCGACCATCGCCACGATTTGCTGAGCCAGTACGTCGAGCGGATTTCGCGGATAGCGCGTCGCTTCGACCTGCGCACGGAGCATTCGTTGCGTCGCGGCGCTGCACGCCAACAGGTCGCCTCGATACTTTGGAAAGATGACGCCGTTCGAGGGCGCCCCGATATGGTGCCCTGCCCTGCCGATGCGCTGCATGCCCGAGGCGACCGACGGCGGAGCTTCGATCTGGATCACCAAATCGACCGCCCCCATATCGACGCCCAACTCCATCGACGAAGTGGCAATGATGGCCGGGAGCTGCCCGCGCTTGAGCCGGTCTTCGATTTCGACGCGCTTCGCGCGGGCGATGGAACCATGATGAGCCTGGGCAAGCTCTTCTTCCGCAAGCTCGTTGATGGCCGAAGCCAGCCGTTCGGCGAGGCGCCGGCTGTTGACGAAGACCATCGTCGAGCGATGGGCTTTGATCAGTTCCACCAACCGCGGATGAATCGACGGCCAGATCGACGCGTAGGTCGGTCCTCCGGCCGCCGGACCGGTCTGGATCTCAAGCGGCTGGCTCAGCCGCGCCATATCTTCAACCGGCGTTTCGATGCGCAGCTCGAGTCGCTTGGGCTCGCTGGCGTCGATGATTTCGACCGGCCGTGGCTGCGGCGGTTCGTCAATCTTCGCCGTCGCTTCCGCCCCGCCGAGCAGACGGGCAATTTCCTCGAGCGGCCGTTGCGTCGCCGAAAGTCCAATGCGCTGCATCGGCGCCCGCTGGGCGTCCCGCTCACGCCGCAGCCGCTCTAGCCGTTCAAGCGTTACGAAGAGATGCGTGCCTCGCTTCGTGGCCGCGACCGCATGAATTTCGTCGAT
This sequence comes from Pirellulales bacterium, assembly GCA_025935855.1. Lineage (GTDB taxonomy): Bacteria > Planctomycetota > Planctomycetia > Pirellulales > Lacipirellulaceae > Lacipirellula. The sequence continues at coordinate 1,862 of JAICUM010000128.1, forward strand.
GATGACTGTCTCGACATCGCGCAAGATTTCCCGCGACTTCGACGTGAGCAGCAAATACAGCGACTCCGGCGTCGTGATGAGGATGTCAGGGGGATTGCGGACGATCTCCCGGCGGTCGGCGGCCGACGTATCGCCCGACCGTACGGCTACGCGGGGCAGCGAGAACGGCGTGCCGTCGCGCTCGGCGACCGCTTGAATGCCCACCAGCGGCGCCCGCAGATTGCGATCGATATCTACGGCGAGTGCTTTAAGCGGCGAAACATACACGACGCGAACTCGGCGCTTTTCTTCACCCTTGTCCTGAGGTTTTTTCCGCCGCCCCGGCGATGAGGAATCGCGGCTCACGGGCGGTCGCTCGGTCGCCGCGTCGCTTATTTTCGGCCCCGGGTGAAACATCAGCCGGTCAATGGCCGCCAGAAACGCGGCCAGCGTTTTGCCCGAGCCGGTGGGCGCCAATAACAATGCACTTTTCCCGGCGGCCAGCACCGGCCAGGCCTCGCGCTGAATGCGCGTCGGCGATTCCAGCGCCTCGCCGAACCACGAGCGCGTACACACGTGAAGCGACCCCGCCCCCGGGAGGTTTAAGATCGTCGGCGGGGCCGTAGCTATTCGAGGCATCGTCACTCTCAGGATCGGAACGCTTGGCAGTCATTGTACGCCTTCCAGAACGCCTCGGCGCGGGGTGGTTCTAAACAAATGTACCGGTCCAAGTTCTGGCCAGAGTTCGCCGGACAGTAGTTTCGCTCAATGGCGTGACGAAACTTTTTTCCCGGCTACAATCGTTGCATTCCACGCTGCCGACGGATGGCCGGTCATGAGTCTCTTCGAAACCATCAATGCTTGCCCGCTTTTCGCAGATTACCGATCGCGCCGCTGGCCCGACGGCATCGACGCCACGGCACTCATGATTTACGTGGCGATCGCGTTCGGTTTGCCGGTGCTGGGCCACTGGCTGTTGGTGCTCGATTACCGCCGCTACCTGAGGTCGCTCCGGCGAGCGCTGGTCCTCGTCTCACACGTGGTCTCGCCAAGGACGCCGTATTGGGCTCGGCAAGATCAGCCGCCGTGCTTGCAAGCGCTGGATCTCAAGATGCCGTGTACCGAAGAGGAGGTGCTTGCCGCGTATCGGAAGCGGGTAAAAACACTGCACCCCGACCGTGGCGGCAACCTGCAGCAGTTTCTCCGGCTGCAAAAGCATTTTGAGCAAGCGATGTATCTGGCGAAAAAGTAACGGCGGTTTTCAACCGCCGTGCGCCCGTCTTTTTGCTCTTCGATCAAGCGATCGACCTGCAAATCGTTGACACGGCGGTTGAAAACCGCCGCTACAGGACTGGGCTTGCTGCTAGCGTTCAAGCGCGGCTACTATCCGCGTCGCTCTTCACTCATTCACGCTCGCGGAAAGGACGCCACGATGCCGACCACTTTGGGGGAACTTGCGCGGCTGGTCGGCGGCGACCTGCGCGGCAACGCGGCGATACAGCTCACCGGCGCTTCGACCATCGACGTCGCCGGTCCGGGGCAGATCACGCTGGCCGATCACCCCGATCGCGCCCGGTCGCTACTGGCGAGCCTCGCGGCGGCGGTGATCGCTTCGCCGGACGTCGATTGCGGCGGCAAGCCCTCCATCGTCGTGCCAGACGTCCATGCCGCCTTCGCGACGGCGGTCCGTCACTTCCGGCCGCTGCGGATTGTTCAGCGCATTGGCCAGAGCCCGCAGGCATCGATCAGCCCGACGGCCAAGCTCGGCGCCAATGTCGACGTCCATCCCGGCGCGTCGATTGGCGACGGCGTGACCATCGGTCCGCATACCACAATCCACTCCGGCGTGCGAATCATGCCAGATTGTGTCATTGGCTCCGGCGTCACCTTGTTTCCGAACGTCGTGCTCTATGAAAACACGCGCGTCGGCGACCGAGTCATCGTTCACGCCGGCGCCATCATCGGCGCCTATGGCTTCGGCTACCGGCAGGTTGACGGACGGCATCTGATTTCAGCCCAACTCGGCAACGTGGAAATCGCCGCCGACGTGGAAATTGGCGCGGCCACAACCATCGACCGCGGCACTTACGGACCGACCGTCATCGGCGAGGGAACGAAAATCGACAACCTGGTGATGATCGCCCACAACTGCCGGCTCGGCCGGCACAACCTCATTTGCTCGCAGGTGGGAGTCGCCGGCAGTACGAGCACCGGTGATTACGTGGTGATGGCCGGCCAAGTCGGCGTGCGCGACCACGTCCACATCGGCGATCGGGCGGTCCTCTGCTCGAAATCCGGAGTTTCGAACAATGTGCGCGCCGGCGAGGAAGTGCTCGGCAGTCCGGCCACGCCTATTCGCCAGGCGAAACTGCAGATGGCCGCGGTGGCCAAACTGCCGGAAATGCGGCGCCAGTTCCGCATCATGCAGCGTCAATTAGCTGAACTGCTGGGCGAAAGCCTCGCCGACGATTCTGATTCAAACGAATGCGCCGCCTAGTCGTGGGTGAGGCCATGAGTGAAACAGTCGCTCCAACGACCGCGAGCGAACCCATCGGCATCCTCGCCGGTTGGGGCCGATACCCGATCATCGTGGCTGAGTCACTGCGCCGGCACGGCTTTCGGGTGATTGGCCTTGGCGTGCGAGACCATGCCGATCCGCAGTTCGCGCAGGTTTGCGATGAGCACGAATGGATCGGCCTCGGCTCGGTGGGTCGCGTCATCCGATCATTTCGCCAACACGGCGTGAAGCGCGCCGTCATGGCTGGCAAGATTCACAAGGTCACCTTTTACCGACCAGGCTGGCTGCTACGGCATCGGCCTGATTGGACCGCGATGCGCACCTTCTACCGGCACTTCGTTACCGGCGCCAAGGACCGGAAGGACGATTCGTTGTTGTCCGCCCTGGTCGAAGCCTATGCCGCCGCCGGCATCGAGGTCGTACCGGCCACGGATTTCGTCCCCGAGCTGCTCGTTGAGCCAGGCCAACTCGCGGGCCGGCCTCTTTCAGCGAAGCAGGTTCGGGACGTCGAGTTCGGCTGGGAGCTGGCCAAGCACATGGGCCGCTTGGACGTGGGCCAAACCGTGTGCGTCAAGGATCAAGCCGTGCTCGCGGTGGAAGCCATCGAAGGCACCGATGAGTGCATCCGCCGAGCTGGGGAACTGTGCCGGCAAGGCGGCTTCGTAGTCGTGAAAGTTGCCAAGCCGCAGCAAGACATGCGGTTCGACGTGCCGACCATCGGCCTGAACACCCTGGAATCCATCGCGGCGGCCGGCGGCCGCATTCTCGCCGTGGAAGCCCACCGCACCATTCTGCTGGACGCCCCGCTGTTCCACCAAACCGCCCAGCGGCTTAAACTTTCGGTGGTGGCGTTGTGCAACGAAGCCGCGGTTTCTCGCGCGGCATAATTGGGGCGTCCGGCGACGAATTCCATGCATCCCTGCCCGCAGAGGCGACCGGCGATCATTCGCCATCTGCTGATTGGTCGCGCTCGATTTCATTTTTTCGGCCGAGACGGCTTCCTGTCGATTGTCGTCCAAAGCTTTTGCCTCGTAGGCTGTCTCAGTCCAGCTCACGCTGACGAGGCGACCTCGGCAGACTCGCGGGCCAAGCCGCAGGTGTACATGGGCCGGCGGATTGCGCCCACCATGAGCTACAGCGGCGCCAATTGGCTGACTCGCGAAACGCGTACCCGCGAAGAGAACCCTGAGAAGCTGCTCAAAGCTCTCAGTCTCAAGCCGGGCCAAACAATTTGCGATTTTGGCTGCGGCAACGGGTATTACACCATTCGCCTGGCAAAGCGTCTCGGCCCGCAAGGGACCGTATACGCGGTCGATATTCAGCCGGAGATGCTCGACCTGTTGGCCCGGGCCGTTAAACCGCGCGGACTGAAGAACGTGAAGCCTGTTTTGGCCACCGAAAAAGACCCGGGGCTGCCGCCCGGCGCCTTCGACATGGTGCTCATGGTGGATGTGTACCACGAGCTTTCCGATCCGGCCGGGGCGTTGGCGACTGTCCGAAAAAGCTTGAAACCGGAAGGGCGGCTCGTTCTGGTCGAGTTCCGTGAGGAGGATCCGACGGTTCCCATCCTGCCGCTTCACAAAATGAGCCAGGCGCAAGTGATGAAGGAAATCACCGCCAACGGATTCAAGCTCGTCGCCCAGTTCGATGATCTTCCCTGGCAGCATGTCTTGGGGTTCGCTCGGGACGACTCTCCACTGAAAGCCATCGAGCTCAAGCCTTGGCAGCCGGTGGAAAAGGCCAACTGAGACCCCGCAAGCGGGCGTCTCACTTCGACAAGCGAGTTTAATCGGCGCCGTCCCGATAACCGGTGCGCGGGGTTTAATTCATTGGATGCGCGCGAAAAGAGGGCACATCGGTTGCATCTACCCGAATCTCTCGACTGCGATCTTCGGCCTTCGCCGGGGCGAAAGCCCACCAAAACCGCGATTTTCCAAGGACTTACGATTTCTCCGCGCCCGCCCGGCTGGTTGCTTTCCCGCAACCACTGGGTGACTTTGGGAAATCTTGTGAGTTCTGGACGCGCAAGATTTGAGGGAAGTGACCGCATTGTTTAGAATCAAGCGTGGACGCTTTGGGTGGGAGAGGCAAAAACTCGCGGCAGGGACCGGCGCCGCTGCGCCTGTTTCCTGCCCACACCTGATCTTCTAGTTGCTTACTTGGAATAGGGACCGCTAGTGATCTGAAAACCGGTGAACGCCTTCCAACACCGCATTGCTGGAGGCGTTCGCCGACCCAAAACGACGGCAATTCTCGCATGAATTGCCGCGGAGCAGAAAAAGATGGCATCCGTGGTATTGAATTCTCTGAGTTCGTTTGAACAGCTTCCGCCTGATGATCCCGCCAGTTTGTTGATCGGCCGTGACCCCACGGTCAGCCGAATCGCCCATCACGCCGAACGAGCCGCGCAAGTCGAATGCACGGTTCTCATCACCGGCGAAACCGGAACGGGCAAAGAAATCTGGGCCCGCATGCTGCATCGCCTTGGGCCGCGAACGGGCGCGCCATTCATTCCGGTCAATTGCGCGGCCCTGACGCCCACGTTGGCTGAAAGCCAGTTATTCGGCCATGAACGGGGCGCGTTTACGGGCGCCGCCGGCGCCAGCCTCGGCGTGTTTCGCGCCGGCCACAAGGGCATCGTCTTTCTTGATGAAGTCGGCGATATGCCGCTGGAATTGCAGCCGAAGCTATTGCGCGTGCTGCAGGAAGGCGAGGTCACGCCCGTTGGTTCGCCGCACCCGGTGAAAGTGGACGTCCAGGTCATTGCCGCCACAAACCGCCGGCTCGACGAGGAAGTGGCCGAAGGCCGTTTCCGCGAGGATTTGTACTACCGGCTAAACCTGGTTGAGTTGCGGATGCCGCCGCTGCGAAACCGCATCGCCGACATCCCGCTGTTTATTGACTTTTTCTCTCGAAAATTCGCAGCCCGGTACAACCAGCCGGTCTGGAAGCCGGATGAAAACGCGTTGCGGACGTTCTGCGAGTACTCCTGGCCGGGCAATATCCGGCAACTGAGCTACGTGCTGGAGCAGAGCTACGTTTTGCAGTGCGAACCGGCGATCCCGGGACAGACTCGGGTGGAAGCGGACGGCCGCCAATTGCCGTTCATGGATTTATACCGGCTTCGCAGGGCCGCTGTGGAGCAGGCGCTTCGGACGGCTCGAGGCCATAAGGGGCGCGCGGCGAAGCTGCTGGGAGTTCATCCTAACACGATGACACGGCTCATCGCGCAGCTCAAAGATTCGGCGTCTGACGCCGAATGCAACTGAGCGACCGCCCTCCGATTCTCTTCGACGCCTTGCTAGCGTGCATGCGCGCGCCACTCTCGCGCTTCGCCTTTGGCGGCTTAAGCCATTTGCACTTCGTTCGCACGCATCAGTACGTTGCGTCGCCGCGATGAAGCCGCCGAAAGACACTCACCATCTTGGTGAATCATCACACTTTCTGTGAAAAGGAAGTTTGACTTCTATTTCTGTCGCGTGAGATCGTTGTAGCCGCGCAAATCATTCACCACTTCGGTGAATTCGGACCGATGACTCTTTTTTGCAACAGCAGGCGTTAACCAGCCGTCTGCAATGAGCTTACGACGCAATCTGCGCCGCACGCCGCTTCTGGCACACCGCTCGCTTTACAACGGCCAGCCAACACTGCGCACCTAAGAAGGCTGCCGGTGCTGGCGCCGACAACTTTTGAGTACATCGCTCTCGTTTGGAACCGGCCGCGTGCGTCGGTCGGGCCAGAGAGCAAGAGGAGTGGGAAAGGATTAAGCAAATGAGTCACATCCAACTCTACGAGCAGAACGAGATGGACTACGGTACCGAGCATGTCCGTCGCGAGTCGGAACTTAAGATGGCGAAGCGCCAACGGCCGAGCTATGGACGCCGTCGCGGCAAGTCGCCGCAATCGGTGAACGGCATCCATCGCCGTCGCAACCGCAAGATGAGCTGGTAAGCCGCCGCCTTTGACGCATCGATTCGCATGGTGCGGACGGTGCGAAGACGGACGGCTGTTACAGCGCGCCTGCGCGGCGGCGCGAGCATCGCAGTTCACCATTGCCGTGAAGTGCGCCTCGTTTTCGCGGTTCGTGTTCGCGCGAGAAGAGTTGGTTGGAAGCCGCGCTCTGGCGTGGCAATGCAGACTTTTCGTTGTTTTGCTCGACAAAAGCCAAGGCAACGGACTGAGCGTGATTTGACACCCCGATAGCAGCACTGGCCCTTGGCGCGTCTCATCAACCGCCGAGGACGCCTGGAGTGACGGCTAGAGCATGGCAACTGTGAAGACCACGAGCGCTCGACTCGCTCCGCGGAGCGAGTCGACGACGAGCAGTTCTCGCGCGGCTCCCCCGCGATTATTGCGATGCTTGGTGGTTTCGCTGCATGCCGAGCGGCGTCGGCTCATCCGTGCGGCCGCGGAAACACAAGCCTGGGAGGCGATTGTTTGTCGCGACGCGGGAGAGTTCCTTCGTGCGGCGTTTAAGCGGTGTGTGCCTCTGGTGTTCGTCGATTTGCCTGCCGAGAAGTCCGACGACTACTGGGAGATGCGTCATGCCGCGGAGCGGTCGAAGCAAATCACGCACTCGTTGGTCGCTATTGCCGGATCGGGCGCCGACCCCGGCGAGGAAGTTTGGGCGCGCGGCTTAGGCGCCTGGGCTTATTTGAGTGAGGCGCATGGACAGAGAGGATTTGAGTTTTTACTGCACGAGGCTCGCGAGGCGATCGAACGCAGCGCGGTCCTGCTGGACGAAGACGTCGAGACCGGCTAGCTCGACGTGAGTGAGCGCACGATGGCAAACATCAATAGCAGCGACGTGCTCGCATCGGAACCGGAGCCCTCAGGGCGGCCCGTTCGCATGCGGCAAGCATCGCCGAAGCCCTCGGCGCTGCGCTCGCGCAAACGTCGCCGGCGCGGCGCGGTTCCCGGTGGCATGCATCAGCGCGCCAACAAACGAATCTCCTGGTAAGGACCAGGAAAGAAGCCAAGACCCTTCAAACCCATTGGAACGTGAGCTCCCTAAACACTTATTGACGTAGACCCCCTGTTGCCACTGCCGGCTGCACCAAGACTTTCTTGCTTTGACCCAATGCAGTCCGGACGGCGGCAACGAAATCTCGCAAAGGACGACCCACAATGCATCGACTTGATTTTCGCTCCCTAGTGAAGACGGCTCTCGCTGTGACGGCGGCCGCCATGCTTGCGGCCGGACCGGCGCACGCGGCGCTCGTGAACTTGACGCCGACCCCCGGCACGCTGAATTCGGTGAATTCAGTGACGCTCGCCAGCCTGCAAGACCCGAACTCGGGCATCGTTGTCGGCGACAAGATTTTCACCGGCTTCTCCTATTCGAAGATTGGCGACATGCCGGACCCCACGGCGGTCAATGTGCTCGGCTTCCAGGATCCCAGCGGCAATTGGGGCGTGAGCTTCCATGGAACATTCGTTGACCTGCCCGGCGGCGGCGGCTCCGACGCGCTGATTCGCTTCATGGTGCAGGTCGATCCAGGCCCGAGCACCGCTCCGAACCCCGCACGTATTACGGACGCCCACCTGTTCCTGGGCGGCGTCGGCGCCGGCGATGAGTCCTTCATCACCGTGGACGAATCGTTCTTAGGACGCAACGAGACCTTGCACGGGTTCTACTCAACGCTTGGCTCGGGCCCGACGCAGTCGCAATTGAGCGACCAGACGCTGATCACCCCCAGCACGACCAAGCTTAACGTGACGAAAGACATCTTTGCCCAGGCGGCCGATGCCGGTTTCCTGCCGGCTCGCGTGACGGTGATTGATCAATCGTTCTCCCAAACGGTTCCCGAGCCGGCAACCATCGCCTTGGCTGCCCTGTCGATGGTCGGCTTGATCCTGGCTGGACGAAAGGCTTCCTAGTTCGTTGAAAAACGCGGCGGCCAGCGTCCGCGAGAGCGCCGGCTAAAGCGTTCGCTCATCTGATGAAAGCGGCGAGGATTGGGTCATCCCCGCCGCTTTCTTTTTTTTGCGCGGCATTCGAGGAATGTGTGCCATGCCCACGGAGGTCCTCTATGAAAGCTCGTTGCTAGTCAAGGGTGGCATCGGAA
>JAICUM010000769.1 GCA_025935855.1 Pirellulales bacterium
CTGGCGGGTTCGGCGGGAGCACGTCGCACATCAGCCTCACACTCCTACCGCATTTCGAGTACATGCCGTGCCCACCGCGTATCTCGCGCCGCGTTTCGCTGCGCGAGTGGCGTGCCTGGAACTGCCGTCTTCGCCCCTTCATCATTTCCCCGGCCGCACGCTCGCTGTACCAGTCGCTGGCGGATGCGGAAAGTGCGTGCCGGCTCGGGGACGTTGCCCGCGTCGGTATTGGTTATGTGACAGGTGCGAATGACTTCTTCCACCTACGCCCGTCCCAGCAGGAGCGACTCGGCATTCCCGAGCCATTCCTGCATCCGTCGGTTCGTAACGGCAAGGCTTTGGGCGGCGAGGCGGTGACGGAACGGCTGGTGCGGCGATGGCTGCTCGACGATGAGCCGGTGCTGCTGCTTCGACTGCGCAAGGATGATGAGCTGCCAGCGTCGATCAGCCGCTATCTTGGCACGCCCGCGGCCGCCGAGGCTCGTGGGACGTATAAGTGCCGCAACCGCGACCCTTGGTACGTCGTGCCCGACGTGACGGTGCCTGACGCCTTTCTCTCATACATGAGTGGCGGCGCACCGGCGCTGGTCGCTAACAACGCCAAGTGCGTCTGCACGAACAGCGTCCACGTCGTTCACCTCAACGGGCGCATGTCGCTCGGTGAATTGGAGCGGCGGTGGGCCGACCCGGTCACGCAGCTCAGCTGTGAAGTCGAAGGCCATCCGCTCGGTGGCGGGATGCTGAAGGTGGAGCCGCGGGAAGCCTCACGACTGCTGCTTGCGAAGCGGCGGCGATCAAAGTCTGACGACGCCACCATTCGCGCCGCGGTCCACGAACTGAGGAGATGGCGACATTATGGCTGAGAGGAATCGCCGGCAAAGGCGCCGTCGTAGTAGGGGGCGCGGCCGCCAGGCGGCAACCCCGACATGGGCCACCATCGGCGATGCGCTCGGCGTCTTCGCGAAGTGGAAGAAGGGAACCCAGAGCGAAGGCCATATCCGCAGCCTTCACTGGTACACGGCGGCCCGATTAGTCGTCGAAGGCGGTTTTCGGCCAGAGTTCATTACTCCTCGACCCCCGTTTACGGTCGATGACGCGCGCGGCAAACCTAAGCTCGTCTATGACACGGCAGCGGCGAAGCCGGGTGAAGACACGGTCTTCGGTGGCTTGAAGACGAAGGATGTTGACGTCGTTGTCGCCCTGCCCCGCATAGGTCCGGTAGTTGCAGTATCAATGAAGGGCTCTTTGAACGCCTTTCGGAATCTCACGAATCGCATGGAAGAAGCGGCCGGGGACTGCACGAATATTCATCTGGCCTACCCAGGACTCGTGTATGCGTTCTGGCACATCTTTCGAGCTAACACGGCCGGACGCGCGCCTGAGAACACACCTCGCATTTTTGAGCTCACTTCCGCTGGCCATTTCAAAACTGCGGACCTTGCCATTCGGTCGACTGGCGAACTAACAAGCTTTCTTTCCCGTTACATGCTGGCCATGTCGCGACTGAGCGGCCGCGGCGACATGCGCGCCGATCCGTCATCGTACGAGGCAGTCGGAATCACGCTCGTGAGCGTGGCGCCCGATAGCTTGGGAACTGTGCTTCAAACACATCCTGCTGCCGATAGCCCACTGCGGTACGAGAAGATGTTTTCTCGAATCTATGCTCAGTACGATCTCCGCTTCGTGTACCAGTCGCCCGCACTCAAAAAACTGTCTCGCCGACTAGTGTGGTCCGACGAATCGCCTGCCCTCGCTCAGCTTCCACAACTTGACTACCAGCCGAGAGTCGCAGTCGCCGAGCCTGCAGATGAGGAAGCGGAA
>JAICUM010000736.1 GCA_025935855.1 Pirellulales bacterium
TTGGGCAACACCGAGCCCGGCGATGGGCGGCGCTACAAGGGCCGCGGGCTGATTTCGATCACCGGGCGCGACAACTACCGCAAGGCCAGTCAGGCGCTCGGCATCGACTACGTGACCAACCCCGAGTTGATGCAGTACCCCGACGACGCCACCCGCACCGCCTGCTGGTGGTGGTCGGCGCATGGTCTCAACGAGCTGGCCGACGTGCCGGACTTCAAGGCCGTGACCAAGCGCGTCAACGGCGGACTCACGCACTTCGACCGGCGCGAGGCGTTCTACGAGCGCGCGCTGGAGGTATTGGCGTGAGTCAGGAAACATGGGCCATCGTCGGCGTCATCGTGACGATTGCCGCTGTCGCCGCTGCGTGGTTTTTCATCGGGCCGAAAGAGGCAGGACAGCTCATGTCGCAGCGCCTGACGGCCTTGGAACTGGCCCATCAGTCGCTTGCGCTCCGCTTTGAGTCGAGCCACGCGCGCCACGACGAGTCGCTGGAGAACCTGACTCACTCGATCGACCGCCTGACAAAGCAGATCGAACGCCTCGAAGGCCACATCATCGGGAAGCCTCGTGGGCGCGGGTAAGGTTGACTCCATCCCCGATCTCGTCCATCGGATTGATGGACTGATCGCGCTACTGGAGACGCAGGACATCAATCGCGGTGCCAATACCCAGACTGTCATCCACAAGTCTAATTCGGCCGGGTTCATCGCCGGATTCGCCATTGCGGCCTGTATCGCATGCCTTGCCATCACCTACGAGTCGAGTCGTTCCGTCCGTAACGAGATGGAGCGGCAGAACAAGGACCTTCGGGATGATATTCGCGATCTGAAAGCGTGGAACGATGTAAATCGAGGTAAGATAGCCAAGCTAGAAGCCGCTCAAACGAGGTAACTACGATGTCCGTCGTAATTATTGTGGGCGGCACTGGCCGCCTCAAGAACACCATTGACAAGGTCAACCAGCAGGCGTCGGCCAACAACTGGACGCAGGCGCAGATCGACTGGATGGCGCAGAAGTTCAGCGATTGGGCCGATGCGTGCCAGTCCCAGTGTGATAACCCGCAGCCGCCGGCCTGATGCCATGATCTTCATTGAGAACGCTTGGAGCGTCATCAAGGTTTCGGCCGTGAGCTGGCTCAGCGTGCTGCTCGGCGGCGCCCTGACCTTCTACGCCTACGTCAACACCTCGGCTCCGAACATCCAGGAAGCACTGCACTTCTCGGCGTGGTCGCAGTGGGTCCCGTGGCTGCTCGGCCTCGCCACCACCTTCGGTATCCCGGTCGGGCGCGTCGTGCGCCAGCAGGCCGTCACTAACGCCGCCAACAAGTGAGGGAATCATGATCCGCATCGCCGCACTCGCCTTCCTGCTCGCGCTCGTCGCCGGCTGCACCACGCCGCTGCCCAAGCCTACTAACGCCAACGGCTCGTTCAACGCGAGCGCGGCCGTGGCCGATGCGGACCTGACCTATCAGGATGCCGCCACCAACGCGACCGCGTTCATCTCGACGTGCCATGCCGCCCCGACCACGCCCGGCTGTAGCGCCAGCCTGATCGCGAGCCTCAAGGCCGCCAGCGCCAAGGCCAACGCAGCGCTCCATGCCGCCCACGACGCGCTGAAGGCGCAGCCGGGACTCGGCAGCGGCATCGACAAGGCCATCGCCGACCTCAACGCGGCGCTGATCTTCCTCCAGAGCTTCACCGCCCAGATTCCCGCCAGCCTGAGGGCCAAGCCGTGAACCCGATCCTGATCGAACAGCTCCTCCAGCTCATCCTCGGCCAGTTCCTAGCGGTCAAGGCCAATGATGCCCGCAATGCGCCCTACATCGCCGCCATCAAGGCCGCGCTGGCCAACAATCAGCCGATCCCGCAGGACACGCTGGATGCGCTGCTGGCCGATGACGACGCAGCGAATGCGGCGCTTCAGGGGGCGTGATGGTCATTTCCATCACATTCGCCGCCGCTTTCCTCGTCTTCCTGTGCGGCCTCATTGCCGTGATCCTCGCCATCCGCGACAA
>JAICUM010000144.1 GCA_025935855.1 Pirellulales bacterium
CGAGCGCCGCGATGGCCGCCGTCACGAGGTTTGCGTCGGCGTATTTCACGGGGTTTCAAGTCGTGGAGGCAGGGCTGTCGTTCTGCCTGATCGCGTTGCTCTTCGCGCTCATCTATCGGGTGCTGCCAGACGTTGACGTCGCCTGGCGCGACGCTTGGCCGGGGGCCCTCGTCACGGCAGCCCTCTTCGTCATTGGAAAGTCGCTCTTTGGCCAGTACCTCGGGCACAGCACGCTCGGAGCGAGTTATGGCGCGGCCGGTTCGCTGGTGATCGTTATCCTGTGGACCTACTATTCCTGCCTGATCCTGTTGTTCGGCGCCGAGATGACTCAGGTGCAAGCGCGGCTGCATCGTGTTCCGATCGTGCCCTACGACACGGCGGTCCATGTCAGCGAGCACGATCGGGTGCAGCAAGGCATTCCCCGGACCGAGGAGATTGAGCGGGCGGCTCGCCAAGAGCGTGGTTAGTTTGGAGACCGCCGCTTCGCATTTCGGATAGGGAACAATCTCGCTAAGCACGATCGGCCACGGTACTCGGCGGACCTCTCCCTGAGAACTGAATAACGCTCTAGATGACCCCCAGCGGAGTCACTTGACCTGATACTGCCTCGCGATGCCAATCTTGAGGTCCCGTCAAGCTAGCACCTAAGAGCCAAAAATCGCTCAAAAAGCAGTTTACTCTTGCTATCACAGCAGCAGTAGCTGCTAGATTACAATTCTACTCGCGGAATGGCCGCACGACTGCGGCAGAAGCACTCCTCGCAGGGAATACGCGGATGAGCATTGATACGGAGGTGATCCGGGCGGAGGCCCATGCGGAAATTGGCTTCTTAATTCAGCGCGACGCCGACCAGTTAGTCGAACGCTGGTGTCGCAGAGCGCTGGCGGAGGAGCCAAACGCCTCGCGTGTTCACGAAGAAGTGCTTCGCGACGAGCTTCCCGATTTCTTGCGAGTGATGGGCAAAAGCCTTGCACAGCGCGGCTATTCCCAACGGCACGACGAGTCTGCCGACGAGCATGGCGGGCAGCGCTGGGACAGCGGATGGTCGCTCACCGCGCTGGTCCGCGACTATCAGCTTCTCCAGCTTGTCGTGCTCGAACACCTAGAGAGGTCTCTTGAGCGAGCGCTTGGTTGCCGCGAGGTGATGGCCGTCGGAGTCTTCATCAATGACGCAATTGCAGCCAGCATCAACCGCTACGTCACGAGCCGGGACCAGCATATACGCCGGATCGCTGACGAGCGAACAGCGGCCATCGAAGAAGCAAGCCGACGCAAGGACGAATTCATCGCGATGCTCGCTCATGAGCTGCGAAACCCCTTGGCGCCAATCGTGAACTCAGTGGAGCTGTTGCAGGTGCATCTTGCCGCGTCCAGCCCCGACGTTCGAGAGACTCTGGATATCATCTCAAGGCAGTCTCGTTTCATGACTTGCCTCGTCGATGACCTGCTGGACCTCGCGCGCATCGCACAGGGCCGCTTTGAACTCCGAACAGAGACGCTCAACCTCGGACGAGTGCTCGGAGACGCCCTCCAAGCAAGCGAGTCGATCATTAAGGAGCGCGAGCATCGCCTTATCGTGGCGGGCCCGACGGAGGCGCTTTATCTAGAGGCTGACCCGGCGCGCTTGACGCAGATCGTCGTGAACTTGCTCAACAATGCCGCGAAGTATACGGAGCGAGGCGGAGAAATCTCCGTTTCCGTTCATCGTGAGAAAAATGAAGCCGTCATTCGAGTCCGCGATAATGGCGTGGGTATTCCACCCGAGATGCTATCCCGCGTATTTGATCTCTTCGTCCAGGCCCAAGGGTCGAGTCACCATTCGCAGGGAGGGCTAGGCATTGGACTGACGCTGGTGAAACGACTGGTCGAACTTCATGGCGGGACAATCGCTTGCCGCAGCGGTGGACTTGGCGAAGGCAGCGAGTTTGTGGTTCGTCTTCCCGCGTATCCGGTTGGCAGCACGATCAACGGCCCAAGCCCCGCTGCTGACGCGCCGGCGGCAGAGCCCTGCCACATCTTAATTATCGAGGATCAGTCGGACGCGCGGCTGGTGCTCGCAAAGCTTCTCGAGTGCTCCGGACACCGCGTCGACAGCGCCGAAGACGGTGCCTGCGGTATTGAGCTGGCGCTTATGAATCAGCCGCAGATTGCTCTTGTGGACATCGGGCTGCCGGACATCGACGGATACAACGTCGCCCGACAGCTCCGCGCTGCGTTTGGCGAGCGCATCTATTTAGTGGCCCTGACTGGTTATGCGATGGAGGATGATCTTCATGAAGCGCTCGACGCCGGATTTGACGCGCATCTCGTAAAGCCGGCCGATATGGAGGAACTTGGGCGATTGCTAGCACACGCCCAAAAGCGATAAGCGGCAACGCTGGAATCCCACGTTGCGGCGTAAATCTGGTGCGGTCGAGCGGCTTATTACAGTAGCGGCTAAGTGCGTCGCCATCGGCACGCAACTTGCCAGCGGTTGTGTAACACCGCTTGGAGCCTCGCTATGGTGACTATTGGTGAAAGTCGTGTGCTACTCGCCAAATCAAGGCGGTTGTTAGTCTCCAGCAAGCGACTGTTGCGAGATTTGGAAGACCGCCGCCTCTCGCTTAACAGCGCCGAGCCGACCGCTGAAGCGGCAGCCGAAAACCCGTCTGATCGCCCGCAAACCAGGACCATCGACGCAGACTTTGACGAGAATTCCAATTACTCGGCGGAAGGGCAACATGTACAGATTGCCGACGCTGTTCCGCGGAGTCGGTCAAGACACCCTTGTTAGTTCATCCTCGTAGCGTGCGCGCCAAGAGCGGGGCGCCGAATTGCCCACGCACGCGTCCGACACTGTAGTTGGCCGCGGCGGGCGGCGTGGAGCGGCCGACGTTCGGCGACTTCAACTGGACTGTGCGATGACCATCATTAGTGCCTCGTAGTCGATGGGTTTGACCATATGGTGGTCGAATCCCGCTTCCTTCGACCTGCGAAGATCCTCATCTTGTCCGTACCCGGTAATGGCGATGAATAACGCGTCGCGGCAGCAGTCATCCTTCCGAAGCCGGCGAATGACTTCGTAACCGTCCATGCCGGGCAGACCAATATCGAGAAGCACAATTTCCGGGCGAAACGCGAGAGCCATGTCGATGGCCGTCCGCCCATCGGCCGCCGTTTGGACATCGTGTCCTAGAAGCCGCAAGAGTTTCGCCAAGCCAGCGGCCATGTCGTCGTTGTCGTCTACGACGAGAACGCGGGAACTGCCACGTGCCGTAGGAGGCAGTGCGCCGGAAGTCGAAGGAGCCGCCACTGAACCGGTGAGCGCCGGTAGGCGCAGCGTGAATTCGCTTCCATGTCCGGGCCCCTCGCTTTTAGCCGTGACGCTTCCTCCGTGAAGCTCAAGGAGCTGCCGAACAATTGTGAGACCGATTCCGAGGCCTCCTTCGGAGCGCGCAACGGTGCGATCGCCCTGCGCAAAAAGGTCGAATATTCTCGGGAGTATTTCAGGTGCGACGCCGACTCCGTTGTCCCGCACCTTGACGACGATTTCATCCTGCTCGCGGCTTGCAATTACCGAGATGTGGCCGCGGACGGGCGTATACTTTGCAGCGTTCGTGAGTAGATTGATGAGAATCTGCTCCAGGCGCAGCGGATCTGCTTCCAGGCGAAGCTCGCCGGGCGCCAGTGACACGCTAACTTCGTGTTTTCGTTCTTCCACGAGACTGCGGACATTTTCAAGCGCACTGCTGACGATCGGAGCAAGATTAAGCGGCTCTTTTCGCAGGGTGATTTTCCCTCGCGTAATGCGCGACACGTCCAGCAGATCGTCGATCATCCTCGAGAGATGCTTGATCTGCCGTTTAATTACCGCTTTGGCCCATTCAAGTTCCGCCTCAGTTTGAAGCTTTCCAAAGAGTTGTGCGGCCCCATTAATCACTCCAATTGGGTTGCGCAGTTCGTGCGCAAGCATCGCCAAAAATTCATCCTTGCGCCGACTCGACTCCTGTAGCTCCCGTTCCCAGGTTTTTTGAGCAGTAATATCTCGGCCGACCTTCGACGCGCCGATGATCGCGCCTTCGCTGTCGCGGATCGGCGACACCGTCAGCGAGACATCGATGATCGTTCCGTCTTTACGGCGCCGTTTGGTCTGATAGTGGTCGACCGGTTCGCCGCGGCGAATCCTCGACAAGATCCTTTCTGTATCTTCCGAGGCCTCTGGCGGCATCAACGTCGACACGTGTTTCCCAATGACTTCATTCGGCGCATAGCCGAGGACGCGCTGGGCGCCTCGGTTCCAACTAGTGATGACGCCGTCGAGCGTCTTGGACAGAATGATGTCGTCCGAGGATTCGACGATGGCGGCGAGGCGCTGTTGCAATTCTTCGGCGCGCCGTCGTTCGGCGACGTCGCGAAACACCAAGACGACTCCGGAAATCCGCCCCCCGTCGTTGAAGAATTGGCGCCGCGCTGTCATCGATGGCGGTCTCACTTCCATCGCGAGCAATGAGCACAGTGTGATTGGCCAGCCCGACGATCTGCCCGTGCGCGAACACCTTTTCTACGGGATTCTCGACGGGCAGACGGGACTTTTCATTGACGATGTGAAAGACTTCTCGGAGCGGCTTATTGACCGCTTCCGGTTCAGGCCAGCCGCACAGGGACGAGGCGATCGCATTCAGAAACGTCACCTGGCCGGCAGCATTGGTGACAATGACGGCGTCCCCGATGCTTTTGAGCGCCACGCGCCAATATTCTTCTCTCTCGCCTAGCTGCTGCTCGACCATTTTCCGGTCGGTAATATCGCGAAAGTTCGAAACCAAAGCGCGGACGGCTGGATTCTCCAAAAGGTTGGTCACTCGGCTTTCAACCCAGCGCCACGAACCGTCCTTATGGCGGAGCCGGGCATCGATCACGGCAGACTTGCCTGGCTGGGCCAGCACGCCCGTAAAGCGGCGACGAACCCCGTCTAGATCTTCCGGGTGGATTTGATCGAACCCGTGGACCCCGATGAATTCGTCGGCAGTGTACCCGAGCACGTTTTTGATGGCAGGCGACACGTATTGAACAACCGCATCCCGATCAACCATCGCAATGACGTCAAAACTATGCTCAACTAGCGCTGCCAAGCGGTCGCCGTCTTCTTGACGGGATATGTCGTCTTGCGATTCGTCCATGGTTATCGCAGCGCTATGCGTGCCTTCGCGCCCCGTCGTGCCATCAGATCGATATATCTGCGAGTGCGAGCAGAGCACCCCCTGCGCTCGATAACCGCACTAGTTTAAGAAAATTTGGGCGCTTTGCCAACGCTCGGCGGAAAACGTCACGCCTAGACATTCAGCGAAGCGCACAACAGCGCTGCGCTCGATTGGCCCCCACGGTCCATCAGTCGCGGTCGCTGGATAGACTTGTCGTAAGACCCATGCCGCATCGTTCGATCCTCCAGGGCGGCTCTAGCTTATCCCCACAGGGGCGCCGCACTCCGCAAATGTCGTCCAGCGCTCCGAGTGAATTCGCGAGCCACGATTGGGCTCACGCCAAACGGCCCGATCTTCGGACCGCCCGGATATGAGATCAATCTCTTGTACATCGCGGGATTGTTGCCTTTGAGTTTTTCACCGCCAAGCCCGTTCTCCGTCGATTCATGGTTCGCGCGGCGCGATCTCGTGAAATCCGAGAATCAATAAAGTCTTCGCGAACAGCGCCCCACAGCGCCATCTGCAGCCACGAACGGGCCTTTTCCAACGCTGCGGCTTTGGACGCGTTCGGTAAATTCGAATAGCCGACGGTCAACATCGTCCACATCGTGGTTACTTCATGTGTCTCGCGCTTCGATCGCTTTTGACGGTAAGTTGAGGCCGGTCGCGGCCTGGTAGGAATGGGAAGGCGTCATGACTCGCTCGCACGCTGAAAGATAATTCAGAGAGCCGTGGTCCGCATGGTGGTTTTACCCCATTTCCGGCTGCCTCGAATCGCTGGTAAAACCAGGACATGCCCGCCCGCCTCCAATTCCCGCTCTACGCACTTGCCGATTTCGACACATCGAAAACAGTGTTCCGTGGCGTGCCGGGCGATCGCCGGCTCTTGGTATTCACGACGGCAGAGAATGCCAGCCGCTACCGCTCGTCGCTCGGATTGACGGCCTCAGTGGTGAAGCTCAAGGAGCCACGCGACCTACGCATCCTCTTGTCGATTCAGACTGAGGAGTCGGGGTTTGGCGTGGAGGTTGATCCGCCGGTGCAGGATTGAGCCAGCTTGCCAAGGCACTGCGCCGATTCCGGTGACGCGCCAAAGCAATTGCGAATCGGTCGCGGCGTCAGTGAACGGCGCCGTGTTAGCATCCTATCAGTATGCCCTGGCGCGGTTGCTCCATTGTTTAGCCTGCCAGTTTGCAGAGTTTGGCTGACCCGCCATGCGCCGTAGGCGATTGATTTGCCGTCGGGCGACCCGCAAGTAAGGCCGGCGGTATCCGCAATCTGCGCGAGGCCGCTTCCATTCAGGTTGATTTGCCACCGCTCGAATGGGCCGACCTCTCCACTTATCTTATCGCTAAGACGGCGGCACTGAGAGCAAAAACTAGACGGATAGGCTGGCGAAGCTTTCGCGCCATTGAAAACCGCATGCATGAGCGGATGAGTCTCGCATGGTAAGTCCAAGGCCCGTAACAATCGCTTTGCCGCTAATCAGTAGAGCCCGCGTCGGACGGTCATCGCGCGTAGTTGGTGAGATGGCCGCTATGGACCGGCGGCGCGAGCGATTGGACTGAACGTACCAATCGTCCACACGTCTCAGAGGCGGTCAGAGGCCGATCGATAGCATGCGCCCCTGTCCAACTTTCCCAGATTGCCATTTCCTGACAAGCAATTCTGTGGATTTGGCGGAAATGTTTGGCGAGCGTAGCGAATACCGTCATAATCCAGGCCATCGTGCAGGCCCCATTCGCGGCTCGTCAAACTGGCGGTCACAATTCGCACGGAAGGAGAAGACAATGGCTCGTCATTGGTATGCGCTTGTTGGCAGTTTCGCACTGTGCCTAGCAGCCTATTCAGCAGCCAGGGCTGAAGACCCGGCACCCGCCAGCCCAGCTTCGTCCCCCGCTGCTTCAATCGAGAGTAGCGAAAATGTTGGATCTGAACCATCAACCAACTCCACCGGCGACAAGCCCACCCACAAGCAATCAGCGCTCATTCAAATCAACGCCGAGGGACTGTCGCAAACCAGCGTGCAGTGCTTCTGTCTGATGGACGATGACGCCTTGCTTGCAGGCTGCAAGGGCTCAGCGAACGAGATTCGCGTATTCGACGGCCATGGAAAGCATGTGAAGACGCTGCCGCTATCGATCGCACCCGAGGCGATCAACGTCGCCCAGGACGACACTATCCTCGTTGCCGGCGACGGCAAGCTGTTGCGGCTTGACAAAAATGGCCAGCAGCTCATGGCGGCCGACGCCCCGCATGCCGCGTCACTGCGCGACAGCCGGAAGCAGCTGCGTAAGGAGGTGATTGAACAGCACAAGCAGCAACAGCAAATGCTGCCTCAGCTGCTGAAGTCTTATGACGAAGCGATGAAGAACATCGAAGATCAGATCAAGCAGCTGGGTGACGACTCGTCTAGTGAAACCAAAAAGCAGCTGGAAGAATCACGCAAGCAGTACAAAGACGCGAAAGATCAGCTCAAGGACCAGTTCCCCGACCAAGCGGCCGAGGGCGAACTTACCGACGAGAAGATCGAGCAATTAATCGAGTCCTCCATCAAGTACAAAACGACCGTGGCCTCGATCAGCGCCACCAAGACGGCCGTGTTTATCGCCACGCGTGCGCCTGTCGGCTACGGCTACGACGTGTGGCGCCTGACGAACCAGTTCGCCGACGCCAAGAAGATTGTCACGGGCCTGAGCGGCTGCTGCGGCCAGATGGACGTGCAGGCCAACAGCGACGGCGTATTCGTCGCCGAGAATTCCCGCAAACGCGTCAGGCGGTTCGACGCCGACGGGAAGTCCATTCTGGACTGGGGTAAGTCGTCCGAAGGCGTCGATGGGTTTGGCAGCTGCTGCAACCCCATGAACTTGGCCTTCGGCGCCGACGGCGCCGTCTACACCGCCGAGGATACCACTGGCCGCATCAAAAAGTATTCTCGCGACGGCAAACTCTTGAGCGTCGTCGGCGCCGCGGACGTCGTGCCGGGCTGCAAAAAGGTGTCGATTGGCGTCAGCAACAAGGGCGACCGCGTCTACATGCTCGACATCACGCGCAACACGGTAGCGGTGCTGTCGCGGGTGCTGCCCGACCCGAGCGAGCCGCTGGCAGATACGAAGTCCGCTTCGGGCGGCGGCATTCTGCGCCTGCTCGGCCTGGGTAATTGAACCGCTAGTTCGCTAAACGCTTGCGGCTGAGCCCTCCGGCTCTCTTCCGCTCACTATATCCTTGGCGCGAGGTTCTTATGCGAATCGCCCTTTCCATGCTTATGCTGACTGCCATCTCGATTCTGCCCGCTCGGGCCGCGGCTCCGGCAGCCGACAAGCCCAGTGAGACGCGGGAGCCGCTGTCGATGATCGTGATGGATCCTCTGGCGTTGCCGCTTTCGTGCCCATGCGTCGCCGGCTACGCCCAGCGGAAGTACGAGGTGCTGGGCGATTATTTGACCAAACAACTGGGCCGCCCGGTGGTGATCACCTTCGCCGAGTCGGTCAAGAACGCCCTGGACAAGGAAAATGTGCACAAAGTCCACTTGGTGATCGGCAAGGATTCAGTCGTGCGAGCGCAAAGCAAGCAGCACAAGCTCGACGTAAAACTGCTGGCGCGACTGGTCGGCAAGGACGGAAAAACCACTCAAACCGGGCTGGTTGTCGTGCGTTCGGCCGATCGTGCCAAAACCGTCGCCGACTTGGCCGACTATCGCATTCTGTTTGGCCCGCCGGAATGCGATGAGAAGTTTGCCGCGGCGCGAGCGTTAATCAAGGAGTCCGGCGTCAAGCTTGGCCCTGAAAAGGACGCCGAGATTTCTCATGCCTGCAGCGACGGCGCGTGCATGATCATCGATTGGGGCGACAAGGTTCACGGCGCCGCAGTGATCTCCAGCTACGCCGCGCCCCTCTTGGAGGGTTGCGGCACGATCAAGAAGGGCGACCTGCGCGTCGTCGGCGAAACGAAGCCGGTGCCGTTCGTGGCGGCATTTGCAACAAATCAGCTGACAAACGAAGAAGCGGCGCAAGTACGTCAGGCGTTGCTCAAAGCTGGCAAGGAGCCTGGGATGCTGGTGGCTCTGGAAACCTTGATTGGCTTCGTTCCCGAAGACTTCAAAGCCGTCGACACCACGAAGTCGAAAGCAGCTGCCAAGGAGTCCGCTGAAAAAAGCACGTCCAAGGCCGCCGAAACCAGTAGTTCATCTTCCGATGACAAATCGGCGTCGAATACCAATCAGATCTGGCCCGGTTGGTTGGGTCCAGAGCGTAACGGCCGGGTCGGCTGGTTGCCGCACGAGCTGCCCCAAGCGCCGCGCATTGTCTGGCGTCGTCCGCTGGGGCGCGCCGGCATGGGCGGCCTCGCGGCCACCGACCGACGGGTGTTCGTCGGCGACCGCGACGCCGCCAATCGGGCTGACGTATTTCGGTGCTTAAATGCGGCCACCGGCGACGAGCTTTGGACGGTGACCTATCCCACGATTGGTCAGCTCGATTACGACAATGCGCCGCGCGCCACGCCGCTGATCCTCAAGGACCGCGTTTATTTTTTTGGCGCCTTCGGCGACCTAACCTGCGCGGACATGGAAACGGAGGCGGTCGTTTGGCGAACTAACGTTCGTCTCAAGTTCCTGGCGCTCGACAAGCCGCAATGGGGAACCTGCTGCTCGCCGCTGGCCGTCGATGACACGATCATCGTCAATCCGGGCGCTCCAGCAGCGGCCATTGCCGCGCTCGATGCGGCCACCGGCGACGTTCGCTGGCAGACGGCCGGCGAGCCGCAGGGCCACGGCTCGCTGGTCCTGGCGACGCTCGGCGGCGTTCGTCAAATCATCGGCCATACGCAGGCCAAGCTGTGCGGCTGGGAAGCGAAGACCGGC
>JAICUM010000809.1 GCA_025935855.1 Pirellulales bacterium
ACGCCGGCGCCCCGGTATTTTTGCTCACCGCGATGACGATGATCGGCGCCGTGGTGCCGTTCGTCGGCGCGGCAGGTGTGTGGATTCCCACGTGCCTGTGGATCTACTTTTATCAAGACCATGCCATCAATGGCGTAATCGAGCAGGGCAACCCCGTGGCGGCAATCGGCCTGGCCCTTTACTGCGGCTTAATCGTTTCGACGATCGATAACGTCATCAAACCGCTGGTCCTGCACGGTCAGTCGAACATTCACCCACTACTCGCCCTGATGAGCGTACTGGGCGGCATCAAAGCCCTCGGCCCCGCCGGAATTATCATCGGCCCCATGGTCGTTGCGTTCATTCACGCCTTGCTGGTGATGGTAAACCGCGAGCTGCGGCTGATGGGCGGCCATGGCGGCGACGGCTTGTATCAAAAGCAAATGTTTCCGATGCACCCGGCCTTGGAGCTCGAAGCGGACCAGGCCGCTCGGGAATCGCCCGGAGGGATTCTGGACAAACTGGCAGGCCATGCCGATTCGGGCCCCGCCGGCGAACTGGGAGTCGGCTCCGCCGCTACCATTGGAGCCTCTGCCGAAAAGGGTCAGCAGGCTTCGCGGCGGAGGGCCAAAGCTCGCCGGCGCAAATAGGCGACACGGAAGCGTGTCGGACCCCCAGCCGAAACGCTTTTGGGGCAATTTTCCGCAAGCTTCGCGGAAACCCGCTTGATTTGCTGAGCCAGCCCCCATACTCTGGACGAAGAGAGTCATGAGAATGATTCTCAATAGCAATCCGTGTTTCCGGCGATCCGTATATGCCAGCCACCGCCCTCCTTGAGTCCGGCCCAATTTCGCGTCGAATCGTCTCCGAGGAACATATCACGCTGGAGGCGCTGCCGACTCGGGTAAATGCTCGAATCGTTCGCGTGGCCGCCGGTTCCCAGGACGCCAGCCGTCTCATGGCCTTGGGGATTTGCATCGGCCGGCAAGTTCAAGTGGTCAAACAAGGCGACCCGTTGATCGTGAGCGTCGTTGGCGCCCGCGTCGGCTTGTCGGCTCGCTTAGCGTCCGCCGTCACGGTTCGATTCGCTGCGGCCGCTCGCACATCCGACCTCTCTGCCGCAGGCTGAGCCTGCCGAGGGCGCCGGTGAGCACGTCGCTGAATTCGCCCGAGTTGACGGTGCTCACGGGCCTCGAACCGTCCACTGCTGATCACACGGACGCCAAGCCGCTTACCGTCGTGCTCGTCGGTAATCCCAACGCCGGCAAAACGACGCTATTCAATCGCCTGACCGGCTTGCGCGCGAAGACGGCAAACTTCCCCGGCACCACGGTTGAACATCGCCGCGCCACGCTGAACCTCGGGGGCCACTCGGCCACGGTCATCGACCTGCCCGGGCTCTACAGCCTCGACGCGACCACTCCCGACGAGCAAATTGCCAGCGACGCCGTCCACGGCCAGCATCCCGGCATGCCGGCGCCGGATCTGATTCTGCTGGTCCTCGATGCGACGAATCTGGAACGCAATCTGTTCCTCGCGAGCCAGGTGCTGCACGTTAAGCGGCCGATCGTCGCCGCATTGAACTTCAGCGACGTCGCCGCCAAGCAAGGCATCTCGATCGAC
>JAICUM010000572.1 GCA_025935855.1 Pirellulales bacterium
ACCTGCGGGCCATCAGCTTCTTCTGGTTCGCGGCGTGATCGACGTCCATTGCTCGCTCGCTTATGAGGGTTCGACTGTTAGCTCTTCTAGCTCTTCGTCAATGTTTCATCCAGGTTCAACAGCACTCGCGCGACCATCGTCCAGGCCGCCGCGTCCGACGGGCTGACGCCCTTCGGCAGATCCGGCAGTTTCGCGAAGTCGCCGCTCGAAATCGCCCGCGACGAAATCCAACCGTCGGCCACCCGCTGGCGCTGTGACTGGAAGAACTTGATAAGCTCATCGAGCTCCGCCGACGTGGGCGCCCGGCTCGTACATAGGCGGAAGGCGTACTCCGCCCGTTCGCGATCAGTGGACCCCGCTTCGTGCAACATGCGAATGGCAAGCGCCCGGGCGGCATCGACAAACACTGGCTCATTTAACGCCGTGAGCGCGGCGAGCGGCGAATTGGAACGTGCCCGCCGCGGGCACGAGAAGTCGCCGTTCGGCGCATCGAAGGACGCCAACATCGGATCGGGCATCGACCGCCGGCGGAAGATATACACTGAGCGCCGATAACGCTCCGGCCCTTCCGGCACCTTCCAGAAGTCCACCGGAATGAAGCTGGTCGCGAACATACTCTCCGGCACCGGCGGAAAGAAGCTCGGCCCGCCGACCCGGCTGTTGAGCAGTCCAGCGGTGGCCAGTGCCGAGTCGCGCGCCACCTCGGCATCCACGCGGAACCGCGGCCCCCGGGCTAAGAGGCGATTCTTGGGATCCTGCTGCAACAGTTTGTCGCTGATGCGCGAATCCTGCCGGTACGTCGAGGAAAGTACAATCGTCCGCAGCAAATGCTTGACGCTCCAGTTGTGCTCCATGAAATCGACGGCCAGCCAGTCCAAAAGCTCGGGATGCGACGGCGGCGAAGCCCGCACGCCGAAGTCCTCGACCGTTTCCAGCAGCCCAATGCCGAACAGCGTCTGCCACACGCGGTTCACTTCCACGCGCGCGGTGGTCGGCGACTTCGGATCGACCAACCAGCGGGCGAAGGTGAGCCGATTGAGCGGCGCCCCCTCCGGCAGCGGATGCAGCGCGCTAGGCACGCCCGGCGTCACCTCCTTCGTCGGCTTTTGCCAGTTGCCCCGTTCCAGGATGTACGTCTTGCGGTGATGCTCCGGCAACCGGGCCTTGAGGTTCAGCACCGTTTCACCTTCGGGATGCTCACTCCAAACTTTGTCGATCGCGGCATTGCTGTCAGCAAAGCTAGGCTCCGTTTCACGCCAAAAGGTGAACAGCCTTTCGTTCTGCTCGGCGGTCCGCTTGTCGGCGGGAGTGTTGAGCGCTTCGACCACAAAGTTCGGCAGCGGTTTCAGCGGCTTTTCGCTGCCTGTAGTGCTCAGCCGGAAGCGGCCCAGGAAATTGTTCGACCGGCCATGAGGGTCGGAGCCGCCGTGCGAGAATCGGAGCGTGATTTTAAGCCGCGTGCCCGCAGGCTCAGCCAGCGGTTTTTCCAAAAGCAAATTGGCGGACAAATCCTGGTGGCGCCGGCCCGCGCCGCGATCGGCGCCCCACGCGGTGTCGTCTTTACCATCGACGAGGAATTTGGCCGGGCCAATGACGCGCTTGTCATCGTTGCCGCGGTTCCAAGGCGCCACGAGCTTTTGCTCGGATTGAGCAAAGTTTGCCACCGCATCCCTAAACGCCACTCGCTTCCACGGCGCCGTCGGCTGCTCGGGCGGTTGTGATTCGACGATGAATTCGCTCACCGCAAACGTGCCCCGGATGCTGCGTCCCGGTCCGCCAAACGGCAGATCGCCATGAGTAAGCGCATCCAAACGCAGTTCGGTAATCGGCGTCCCATCGGTCTTGGCGTACAGCACAAGCTCGCCTCCCTCGGGGCGGAAGCCGAGCGTCAGCACCGATTTGTCCGGCAGCGCTTGTGGATGAGCCAGCCCGCCGATCCACTCCGGCTCCAGCGGCTCGATCATATTCCAAGCGTCGGCGTCCTTCTTAGCCGCGGCCTGCCACTCGGCGAATCGCTGCTCCCACCCGCCGTGGTCCTTCTTCGACTGCTCCTCAAGCTCATGCACTTTCTGATTGATGGAATCGATCTTCTTCAATTGCTCGTCCGTGTACACCCACGAAATCGCCTCGTAGTCGTCGTTCAGAAACGCGAACATCCGATAGTATTCGGTTTGCGAGATCGGATCGAATTTATGCGAATGGCACTGCGCGCACTGAATCGTGAAGCCAAGCACCGCCTTCCCAAGGCAATCCATGCGGTCGATGAGCCCTTCGGTGCGGAACTGCTCGGCGATGATCGCGCCTTCCTCGTTCACCATGCCGTTGCGCAGGAAGCCGGTGGCCACGCACTGATCCTGCGTCGCGTTGGGCAGCAGGTCGCCGGCGACTTGCTCGATGATGAAGTCGTTGTACGGCAGGTCGCGATTGATCGCGTTGATCACCCAGTCCCGCCACAGGTACTGCTTGCGCGGCAAATCCTTTTCGTAGCCATCGCTGTCCGCGTAGCGGGCCAGGTCCATCCAGTGGCGGGCCCACTTCTCGCCAAAATGCGGCGACGCCAACAACCGATCGACCTGACGCTCATATGCCTCTGGCGAGGAGTCCTGCTCGAACGCTTTGAGCTCCTCCGGCGAAGGCGGCAGGCCGACCAAGTCCAGCGATGCTCGTCGCAGGAGCGTTGCACGGTCAGCTTCCGGAGAAGACGCCAGTCCCTCCTTTTCCAGCCGGGCCAGGACAAAGCGATCAATGTCGTTGGCGCCCCATGCATGCCCGGACGCAGGGACTTGCGCCTTGACCGGCGGATTCAGCGCCCAATGCCGTTCGTACTCGGCGCCACTGGCGATCCATTTCCGCAAAAGCTCGATTTGGTCGGCCTTCAACCGCGGCTTGGCGTCAGCCGGCGGCATTCGCTCCGAATCGTCCGCCGCTGTAATCCGCCGCACGAGTTCGCTTTCGTCCGGCTTGCCGGAAATGACAGCCGGCTCGCCTGAATCGCCCCCTTGGAGCGCCGCGTCGCGAGCATCCAGCCGCAGGCCGCCTTCCCGAGACTGCTCATCAAAGCCGTGGCACTGGAAGCAATTGTCCGAAAGTATCGGCCGGACATCGCGAAGATAGTCGGGCGCGTCGGTCCGCTCTGCTAAAGCGCCGGCAGCGAATACGAGAACCGCGCCGA